>NZ_FYEN01000016.1:0-9451 GCF_900188135.1 Rhodoplanes sp. JGI PP 4-B12
CATCGCTTGCCGGACATCTGCAGCTTGCAAACCTATGTTGGATCTACGACAGCAACACCGTGACGATCGAGGGCCACACCGATCTCGCGATGAGCGAGGACGTTGCCGCACGATTCAAAGCTTATCACTGGAACGTTCTGCGGCTGCAGGATGCCAACGACACGGCCGGTTTTGCGCGCGCAGTCGAAATGTTTCGTCGCACCAAGGATCGACCCACCCTCATCATTGTCGACAGCATCATCGGCTACGGCGCACCGCATAAGCAGAATACCGCGGCCGCCCACAGCGATGCCCTTGGCGCAGAGGAGGTCAGGCTGGCAAAACGCTCGTATGGTTGGCCCGAAGATGCGCAGTTTCTCGTGCCTGACGGCGTCTATGAATGCTTCCAGAATGGAATCGGCCGCCGCGGGCGGGCCTTACGTGACGAGTGGGTGAATAGCTTCGCCGCTTACCAAAAGCAGCATCCGCAAGCAGGCCGCGAAGTCGAGATCTTGTTGAAAGGCGAATTGCCGGACAATTGGGACGGTGAACTGCCGGCATTTCCTGCGGACGAGAAGGGTCTCGCCACACGCGACGCTTCAGGCAAAGTGCTCAACGCGATTGCAAAAACCGTACCCTGGCTTATCGGCGGCGCAGGCGATCTGGCGCCATCGACCAAGACCGCATTCTCCGGAGCGGAGGCGCTTGAGGCCAACGCGCCCGGTGGACGCGTCATGCATTTCGGCGTGCGCGAACACGCCATGGGCGCCATCGTGAATGGGCTGGTGCTCTCGAAGCTGCGCGCTTTCGGCGCGACGTTCCTCACTTTCAGCGACTATATGCGGCCATCGATCCGGCTTGCCGCGTTGATGGAATTGCCGGTTTTTCACGTCTTTACCCACGACTCGATCGGTCTGGGCGAAGACGGACCGACGCATCAGCCGATCGAACAATTGGTGGCGTTACGCGCGATTCCTAATATCGTCGTGTTGCGGCCGGCCGATGCCAACGAGGTGCGCGAAGCGTACAAGGTCATCATGAAGCTGGCCGATCGGCCGGCATGCCTCGTGCTCAGCCGGCAGAAGCTTTCGACCTTCGACCGCAGCCGTTACGCATCCGCGGATGGCCTGGCGCGCGGCGCTTACGTGTTGGCCGGCGCCGAGAATAGCGTACCGAAAGTGATCCTGATCGCCAGCGGCAGCGAAGTGCAGCTTTGCGTTACCGCTTACGAACAGCTCAAGCGTGAGGGAATTGCCGCCCGCGTGGTCAGCATGCCAAGTTGGGAGCTGTTCGAGCAGCAGGATCGGCGTTATTGCGATGACGTTCTGCCGCCAAGCATTACGACCCGGGTCACTGTAGAGGCTGGCGCCGTGATCGGCTGGGACCGCTATGCAGGTCCCGACGGCGTGATCATCGGTATGCACAGTTTCGGAGAATCGGCGCCTGGGACAGACGTGATGCGGAAGTTCGGATTTGTTGCCGATAAAGTGTTGCAGGCGGCCAAGGATCAGATTGCCAAAAGTGAGATTGCAGGAAAGCGTCCGTTATGAACCCGCTGAAAGCATTGCAAGATCATCGCCAAGCGATGTGGCTTGATTTTCTCTCCCGCGGCTTCATCGCCGATGGCCGGTTAAAAAAACTGGTCGATGAGGATGGCCTGCGGGGCGTCACATCGAACCCTTCTATTTTTGAGCACGCCATTGGCCAGACCGACGAATATGACGATGCGATCAAGCGCATGTTGCAAGGCCATGACTATTCGCCGGGACAAATTTTCGAAACGCTTGCGGTCGAAGATATTCGCAACGCAACCGACGTCCTGCGTCCGGTATTCGATGCCACGCAAGGTGCCGACGGTTTTGTCAGCATCGAAGTATCCCCCTATCTCGCCAAGGACACGAACGGAACGATCGCCGAGGCAAAGCGCCTATGGCACGAGGTCGATCGGCAGAACTTGATGATCAAAGTTCCGGCAACGTCCGAGGGTCTGCCCGCCATTCATGACCTCACTGCCGAGGGCATCAACGTCAATATCACGCTGCTATTTGCCCAGCAGGTCTATGAACAGGTCGTCGAGGCCTATTTGTCCGGGCTCGAGACGCTTGCTGCCAACGGCGGCGAAATTGTGCGCATGGCGAGCGTAGCAAGTTTCTTCGTCAGCCGGATCGATACTGAAGTGGATAAATTGCTCGACGAAAAGATTGCGCGCGTCAACGATCCGGATGAAAAGGCTCGCCTGGCGGCACTGAAGGGAAAGATCGCCGTCGCCAACGCCAAGCTGGCCTATCAGCGTTATCTGCGGCTGTTCACAGGAGAACGTTGGCATGCGCTCGCAGAACACGGCGCCAAGCCGCAGCGGCTGTTGTGGGCTTCAACCGGCACCAAGAACAAGGCTTACAGCGACGTCCTTTACATCGAAGAACTGATCGGCGCGGATACGGTGAACACGATGCCGATCGCGACGATTGAGGCGTTTCGCGACCATGGCAAAGTTCGCGAAACTCTCGAAGCAGACGTTGCCGAGGCACAACACCTCCTTGGTGAACTAGGCCGCGCCGGCATTTCACTGCAAGCAGTTACCGAGAAGCTCACCCAAGACGGCGTTCGGCTTTTCTCCGATGCGGCCGACAAGCTCCACAGTGCGGTTGCGAAGAAGAGAACCGAAATCCTTGGCGAAAAAATCGACCAGCAGAAATTCGTTCTCGATCAGCAACTCAAGAAGCGCGTCGACGAGATAGTTGACGGCTGGCGCGCCCGCGGCGATGTCCGGAAACTTTGGCAGCGTGACAAATCGCTATGGACCAATACCGATGAGGACCGCTGGCTGGGTTGGCTCGACAGCGTCGAAGATGCGCAGATCAGGGATTACGTCGCGTTTGCCAATGAGGTGAAGCAAGACGGCTTTAACGACGCGGTTCTTCTCGGAATGGGCGGCTCAAGTCTCGGCCCCGAAGTTCTGTCCGCGACGTTTGGCCATCAAAGCGGCTGGCCCCGGCTGCGCATCCTTGATTCCACGGTGCCCGCGCAGATCAAGGCGCTCGAAGCGGATCTGGATTTGGGCAGGACATTATTCATCGTGTCCAGCAAATCCGGCGGCACAACCGAACCCAATATCCTCAAGGACTATTTCTTTGCAAAGGTTGCGGAGAAAGCCGGGAAGGATCAGGCAGGTAGACAGTTCATTGCGATCACCGATCCCGGATCGGCGCTGGAACAGCGTGCCAAAGAGCAGAAGTTTCGCCAGATTTTTTACGGCATCCCTACAATCGGTGGACGATATTCCGTCTTGTCGCCGTTTGGACTCGTGCCTGCGGCAATCGCCGGCCTCAATGTTGCAGAGCTTGTGGAATTGTCCCGCACCATGATCCGCTCGTGTGGACCGGATGTGCCACCCGCAGATAACCCGGGCGTCGCGCTCGGCATTGTGCTGGGCGCTGCCGCCGCGCGCGGCCGTGACAAAGTCACTATGCTGACTTCGCCGACGCTTAAGAGTTTTGGCGCATGGGCTGAGCAATTATTCGCGGAATCGACCGGCAAGCACGGCAAAGGCCTGATCCCGATCGATGGCGAGCCGCTCGGCAGAGCGGAAGTCTATGCCGACGACCGCGTCTTTATCGATCTTGCCTTGAAAGGCGAAAACGATCCCGATCACGAGGACAAGCTCAAGAGGCTGGAAACTGCCGGTCACCCCGTCATTCGCATCGTGCAGAATTCGCCCGCGCATATCGTCCAAGAGTTCTTTCGTTTTGAAATTGCCACCGCGACCGCTGGGGCGCTGCTTGGCATCAATCCGTTCGATCAGCCCGATGTAGAAGCGAGTAAAATCAAAACGCGCGAGCTGACGAGCGCCTTCGAAGCGTCTGGTAAATTGCCGCACGAAACGCCGGTCTGCTCGGAAAATTCCATCGCGGTCTATACCGATGAGGCGAATGCCGCTGAGTTGCGTAAAGCCGGCGCCGCTGAGACGGTTGGAAGCTGGCTTGCTGCGCATTTTGGCCGGGTCGCAAGCGGCGACTATTTTGCTCTGCTTGCCTATCTCGCGCGCAATGAACAAAACACATCGCGACTGCAGCAATTGCGGCTGGCGCTGCGCGATCGCTGTCGTGTCGCAACCTGCCTCGAATTCGGCCCGCGATTTCTGCATTCGACCGGCCAGGCTTACAAAGGCGGGCCGGACAGCGGCGTGTTTCTTCAGATCACCGCCGACGATGGCGACGATCTGCCTATTCCTGGGCATCGCGCCAGCTTCGGCGTAGTGAAGAATGCCCAAGCGCGGGGCGACTTCGATGTTCTACTCGAGCGCGGCCGGCGTGCGCTGCGCGTTCATCTCAAGGGCGAGATCGCGGCTGGCCTAGCGGCGCTGCAGGCGGCGTTCGATCGCGCGCTGGCGTGACCGGAGATTTACATGCAGATCGGCGTGATCGGCCTCGGGCGCATGGGCGGCAACATTACGCGCCGTTTGATTCAGAACGGTCATGAGGCGGTGGTCTACGACCACGACGCTAATGCGATTGCGACCTTGCGCCAAGACGGCGCGATGGGCGCCGCGGGCATCGACAAGCTCGTCAAACAATTGGAGCCGCCGCGCGCGGTTTGGCTCATGCTGCCGGCCGGCAAAATTACCGAAGATACGATCGACCAGCTCGCCGAGCTGCTTGCACCCAGCGACATTATTATCGATGGCGGCAATACTTTCTGGAAAGACGATGTTCGGCGCGCCAAAAAGCTGAACGAGCGCGCCATACATTATGTCGATGTCGGGACCAGCGGCGGTATCTGGGGACTCGAGCGCGGCTATTGCATGATGATTGGCGGCGCCAAGGAAGTCGTCGCGCGTCTCGATCCATTGTTCAAGGCACTCGCTCCCGGGCTCGGCAATGCGCCGCGCACGCTCGGCCGGGATGGCCGCGATCCACGCGCTGAACTGGGCTACATCCACGCCGGTCCGCACGGCGCCGGACATTTTGTCAAAATGGTCCACAACGGCATCGAATATGGGCTGATGCAGGCTTTCGCCGAAGGTTTTGACATTTTGAAGAATGCGAACAGCCAAGCTTTGCCGGAGGACGCGCGTTTCGAGTTCGACCTCGCCGATGTTGCCGAAGTGTGGCGGCGCGGCAGCGTGATTAGCTCGTGGCTGCTGGATTTGACGGCAAGCGCCCTTGCGGCCGATCCGAAACTTGCCGACTTCGAAGGGGTGGTCGAGGATTCCGGCGAAGGCCGCTGGACAATTATGGCCGCAATCGAGGAGGCCGTTCCCGCCGACGTGCTTTCTGCTGCGCTCTACACGCGCTTCCGCTCACGCCGCGATCATACTTTCGCTGAAAAGATTCTATCCGCCATGCGCAAGGGGTTCGGCGCGCATGTCGAACCAAAAAACCGCAAGGCCAAGCCATCATGACTTCTAAGACCGGCGCTACGAGCGGGCGCGCCGCCGACCCCTGTTGCCTGGTCATTTTCGGCGCGTCCGGCGATCTTACTCACCGGCTGCTCGTGCCGGCGCTTTACAACCTCGCTGCCGCGCGGTTGCTGCCGGAGGCCTTCGCACTGATTGGGGTTGCGCGCAGTCCGTCATCAAGCGAAGCGTTTCGCGCAGACCTCGCCAAGAGCCTCCCCCAATTCGCCAACCGATCGATCGATCAAAACGTGCTCAACCAGGTGCTCGGCTGCGTCGGTTATGTGCAAGGCGACCCCGACGACGAATCCACTTACGCGAATATTGGACGGGAGCTCACCCGCGTCGAACGCGAGCGTGCCACACAGGGCAATCGGTTGTTTTATCTGGCAACACCGCCGGCGGGGTTCGCTCCGATTGGTTGTCATCTCGGCCAATCGGGTTTGGCACGGGAAAACGGCGCGTGGCGGCGTGTCATCATCGAAAAGCCGTTCGGCACCGATCTCGCCAGCGCCCATGCGCTTAATCAAAAGCTCCTTGGCGTTCTCAAGGAGCATCAGATTTTCCGCATCGACCACTACCTCGGCAAGGAGACGGTGCAGAACATCTTGGTGCTGCGTTTTGCCAATGGCCTATTCGAGCCGATCTGGAATCGCGATCACATCGATCATGTGCAGATCACCGTGGCCGAATCGCTTACCGTCGGCCGTCGCGGTAATTATTACGATGCCACCGGCGCATTGCGCGATATGGTGCCTAACCATCTGATCCAGCTGCTTTCGCTCATCGCAATGGAGCCGCCGTCACGCTTCGCAGCCGACTCCGTGCGGGCGGAGAAAGCGCAATTGCTCGAGGCCGTCCAGCTGCAGAACCGCGACGAGGCCTTGCGCAATTCGGTAAGGGCGCAATACGACGATGGCTTTGTCGAAAACCAGCGCGTCGAAGCCTACCGCAAAACCAAGGACGTCGACCCGCACAGCACAACCGAAACCTATGTGGCGCTCAGGCTGATGATCGATAATTGGCGCTGGGCCAACGTGCCGTTTTATCTACGGACCGGCAAGGCGCTCCGCGGCAAGCAGACCGAGGTTGCAATAAAATTCAAGCAGGCCCCGATCGCCATGTTTCGCGATACGCCGGTTGATCGGCTTGCCGAAAATTTCCTGGTCGTCGGAATTCAGCCTAACGAATGCATCGGTCTCGAATTTAACGCAAAAATTCCGGGGCCTTCGATCGCCATTGGCGGCGTGAGCATGACATTCAGGTATGAAGATTATTTCGAAGCAGCGCCAAGCACCGGCTACGAAACTTTGATCTATGACTGTATGGTCGGCGATGCCATCCTTTATCCCCGCGCCGACGGCATTGAAGCCGGCTGGCGCCTCGTGCAGCCGCTCCTTGACGCCTGGCGCGAAGAAAAAGGCGAGCGCCTTGCGAGCTATCGCGCCGGCAGCGATGGCCCTAAGGAAGCAGACGAACTGCTCGCGCGCGACGGACGCCGCTGGCGGCCAATCGCTTGAATTTGCCATGAATGTTAAAACCCAACCGCAGATTGTCGTCGTTACCGACGCCGCAGCATTGGCCGAGACCGCAGCGCGGCGGCTGATCGCGCGTGTTACTCGCGGCGACCGGGCGGCGGTCTGCCTGACCGGCGGTTCGAGCCCGCTCGGGCTGTACCGCTTGCTCGCGGAACGTCCCTGGCGCGAACAAGTGCCGTGGGACCGCGTGCACTGGTTCATGGGGGATGATCGGTTCGTTCCGGAGAACGATCCATTGAGCAATATAGGCGCGGCGCGGCGAGCGTTTCTCGGCCACGTACCCGTGCCGCGGCAAAACATCCATCCGATTGCGATCAACTCGAATTATCCCGAAGACGCCGCGCGTCTTTACGAAGATGAACTTAAGCAGTTTTACGGTATGGATCGCCTCGACCCGGCGCAGCCACTGTTTGATCTCGTACTGATGGGGCTCGGCCCCGATGGCCACACGGCGTCGCTGTTTCCGCACTCGCCCGCGCTTGAAGAAAAAGACCGCTGGGTTCTCGGCGTTGCGAAAGCCGGAATGGAGCCATTTGTGCCGCGTGTCACACTGACTTTCCCGGCACTGGCTGCCACGCGTGAAATGCTGTTTCTGATCGACAGCGCCGATAAACGCCCGATTCTCAAACGTGTGCTTGCCGGCGAAGATTTGCCGGCGCATCGTGCCTATGCGCACGGCGATTTTGTCTGGCTTGTGATCCAGGCTGCCGCGCCGGAGAGATGAAATGAATTCCGGAACGACTTCGAGCGACATTAGCGTCCTTGTCGTCATGGGAGTGTCGGGCTCCGGCAAAAGCACCATCGCAGCCATGCTGGCGCAGCGGCTTCATTGGATTTATGAGGACGCCGACTGGTTTCATCCAAAATCGAATATCGAAAAAATGCATCATGGCGAGCCGCTCAACGACGAGGATCGCTCGCCGTGGCTGCACGCGATCGCGGAGTGGATCGACGCGACGCGACGCGCCGGCGGCCACGGGATTGTTGCCTGTTCGGCTCTCAAGCGGGCTTACCGCGATATCCTCATCGGTAACCGCCCCGACGTGCGCCTCGTTTTCTTAAAAGGCGATCGCGACGTGGTGGCACGGCGCATCGCCGCCCGCGCCGATCACTTCATGCCCCCGGCGCTGCTCGATAGCCAGTTCGAAAGCTTGGAGGAGCCACAGCCAGACGAACGGCCGATTGTCGTTTCCATCGTGCCGCATCCCCGAGACATCGTTGAGGCGATCGTTGAAAAACTCGGTATTGAGTCTGTCGCGGCTGAAACGGGTCGCGTGGCTCGGTAGCAAAGCGATCCAGTTATGACGGACGCGCCACCGAGCGAAATCACAAACGAACGCTCACCTTCGTCCACCGGTACAGCACCAGACTCCGACGCGAAAACGATAAGACGTCTGCTGATATTTTTTGCTCTGGTCTATGTCGTCGAGGGCCTCGGGCAGATTGTCGGACTGATTTCGCAACCGCTGAACTATTATCTGAAAGAGGTGCACGGCTGGACGCCGGCGCAGGTTACGGCATTCGTCACCATCTTCAACTTGCCGTGGATCATCAAACCACTCTACGGGCTCGTATCCGATTTCGTGCCGCTGTTCGGGTACCGGCGGAAAAGCTATCTGATCATCGCCAATATTGTGGCAATCGTCGGCTATGTATGGGTGACGCAGATCAACGCGCCGGGCGACCTTGTTGTCGCGCTGATGCTCACGGCTTACGCGATGGCGATATCGTCGACGCTATGCGGGGCGGTCCTGGTCGAAAATGGGCAGCGGCTTAAAGAGAGCGGGACTTTCGTCAACCAGCAATGGCTCTGGTTCAACATCGCCGCCATGATCGCTGCCATCCTTGGCGGTCAGCTCGTGCAGTATCTTGCCCCTAGCGACGCGTTGCATGCTGCCGCCGCCATTATCGCGATCGCGCCGCTTGCCGTCATCGCCGGGACCATCTTTCTCGTTCCCGAGAAAAAGACCCGCGCAGATCTAAAGGGCATGCGGAACACACTTCGCGGCTTGCTGGTGGCGTTCCATCGGCGGGAGCTGTGGGTCGTCGCCGCGGTCATTTTTTTCTACTATTTTAGCCCGGGGTTGAGCACGCCGCTGTACTATCACATGACGGACGATCTGCGGTTCTCGCAAGGCTATATCGGAATCCTAGGATCGATCGCAGCCGCGGGATGGGTGTTCGCCGCACTCCTCTATCGGCGATTTTTTGAAACTCTGACGCTTCGAAACCTTCTCAACTTGAGCATCGCTTTCGGCACCCTGACTGGGCTCGCCTATCTCTTGTTCTGGAACGAGACCGCTGCGGCAATCATCAGCTTTTGCGCTGGATTTTCCGCGATGCTCACGACCGTTGCCACCTTGACGCTTGCGGCCGACTATTGTCCGCCGCGCGCGGAGGGATTCTCCTTCGCGGTGCTCATGTCGATTATTAATCTCGCCAACACGCTCGCCGACAACATTGGATCCTTTCTATACACGCATGCTTTCAACAGGGCATTGCCGCCGCTTGTCTTGATTTCAGCCGCGTTTACTGCCTT
>NZ_FYEN01000017.1:0-9406 GCF_900188135.1 Rhodoplanes sp. JGI PP 4-B12
ATGTCCGACCTTCATGAAATGATGGCAGACGGCGTTGGTTGGCTCGACCGGCGAGCCAAAAATCAAGGCGGCGCGGATTTTCTTGCCCTCGACGAGCCCGCCAGATCGGCGGCCGTCGAAGCCGCATTTGCCTCGGACGACGAAGATGCCAAGCAATTTATCGTCCTGCTGCGATTCTACGCCGGCTTTAATTATTACTCCCACCCCACGATCAAGTCTGCATTTCCCTACACCGATCCGCCACAGCCTGAAGGCTTTGCCGATTTTCAAGATCCGCCGCGATGAAAAACGAAGCGGAATGGGATGCGGTGGTTGTAGGCGCCGGCGCCGGTGGCGCCGCGGCAGCCTACGGGCTTTGCCAACGCGGCATGTCAGTATTGCTGCTCGACGCCGGACCGCAGTTTAATCCGATCGTCGACTACCCATTGACTGAGTCGGATTGGGAGACGCGCGATTTTCCGGAAAAACCCGGCAGTACGGCCTCGGTCACTTTTGCGCCCGGCCAAAAATTGACCGGCGCCGAACCTCTGCTGGCGTCGGGGAGCAGAGGCATGGGCTCATTGGTTACAAGCGGCACGCGCTGGATGGAAAAATACTATCACGTCCGCGGCATTGGCGGCACCACGCTGCATTTCACCGGTGAATCACATCGCATCCATCCCGACGCGATGAAAATGCAAAGCCGTTTCGGCGTTGCCGCGGACTGGCCGATCGATTACGCCGAGTTGGAGCCATTCTACATTCGCGCCGAAGAGCTCATCGGCGTTGCCGGCCCGGCGAGCCAAGGCGCGCGGTGGCGCTCGCGCGGATTTCCCTTGCCGCCCCATCCGCTCTCATACGCGGCCCGGACATTGGGGCGGGGCGCGGCAGCGCTTGGCCTTGATTGGCAAGCCAACAGCCGCGCTGCACTGTCGCTGCCCTGGAATGGACGTGCGCCGTGCAATTACTGCGGCGGTTGCAACAATGGTTGTCCGCGCGGCGACAAAGGCAGCGCCGACGTGACCTTTGTTCCGGCAGCGTTGGCGACGGGCCGCTGCGTCGTTCGTCCGGATAGTCCGGTGCTGCGGATAGAAGCCGGCCCCGGCGACCGCGTGACAGGCGTTCTGGTCGGACGTACCGACGGCACGATCGAACGCATCCCCAGCCCCCATCTCATTCTGGCGTGCGGCGCCGTTGAAACGCCGCGCCTGCTGCTGGCCTCCGATGCGCTCGCCAACGAAAGCGGCGAGGTCGGGCGCAACTTTATGGATACGCTCGGTGTCACGGTGGGAGCGCTGCATCCCGATCCGCAGCACGCGCGCCGCGGTTTGCCTGACGATGCCATCTGCTGGGATTTCAATGCGCCGGATGCCATTCCCGGAATGATCGGCGGCTGTCGAATATATAGCGCTTCCGGCGAGAGCGAGTTAAAGGGATTGGCCGGATTTGCGCTGCGCGCAGTACCCGGTTGGGGCCGCGCGCATGCGCAATCGGTACGCCGCTTGTGGGGTCATTCCCTACACGTTGGCGCGATTGGCGAGAGCCTGCCGAATCGCAACAGCCGCGTCGATCTCGATCCCGATCAGCGCGACCAGTTCGGCATCCCGCTGGCACGTATTTCGGCGTGGCTGGACGAGCCCGACATTGCCCGTCTGCGTTTCATGGCGGCCAAGTCGCGCGAACTCCTCGCCGCAAGCGGCGCGGTGGATATTTTCGAGAGCTATACAACCTGGGACTGGTTCGGCGCGACCCATGTCTTTGGCACTTGCCGCATGGGGGCCGATCCCGCCAGTTCGGTGGTCAATGCCGATGGCCGCAGCCATCGCTGGCGCAATTTATGGATCGCCGACGCAAGTGTCTTTCCTTCGTCTGGTGGCGGCGAAGCGCCATCGCTCACCATTCACGCCCTGGCGCTGCGTACGGCAGAAAAAATAGGAAAGGACGACTGAAATCGACAGTCGGTGTGGAACGTAAGCCGGATTAATGAAGCAAACGCTGCGGTGATAGTGGCGGCTCTTAGCCGCTCATCACTTCAGCCATGAAGGCTTCAATGTGTGCGAGCACTTCAGTGTGTGCGAGCTTTGGGCGGCATTTGACCCGGCACCCAGAACCAGTAGGCCAAGCCGCACGTCCACGCTTCCCAAAACGTGAGCTGCCGGTTGTCCTTGAAATTGGCGACTGCGCCGGTGAAGACGATCAAAGCGGGACAAGCCATCAAAGCCCACGGAAGTGCACCGACATGTCCTGGTGGTCCGGCAGGCACGATCTTTGGCATTACCTTACCCGCTTCCAGCTTTGTCGGTGCAAGTGACACAACCGCGATCAACGCCGCAGCCGCAATAATAAGCCGTCGCATCGCCTGTCCCCCAGAATGCAATCACAATAGATGGTATCGCCGGGACACAGCGCCGGCTATGTCATTTCTGCAACAATCAACAATAATTTCGTGAGATTTCGGGGAGATGGCGGCCCCATGCGTAAACGGCGCAAAGCAATCTTAGGCGATCGAGCTGCTCAGTCGATTCTAATTCCGAGCGTCTGGACGATTGGCGTCCATTTCATGATCTCCGCTTCGATACGTTGCCCGAATATCTCCGGCGATGAATCGACGTCGGGTTCAAATCCTGTCTCGACCAGCATCTTCTGGTAATCGGACTGCGCGAGTAGGGCGTGGTTTGCGGCCGCGATCTGCTTAATGATTGCCTTGGCAGTGCCGGCCGGAGCGAATAGTCCGATGGACTGCTGAGAGATCATCGCCGGCAGTGTTTCCGCGGCGGTCGGCAGATCGCTCGCGGCACCCAAGCGATTTGGACCGGTCACCGCCAGAATCCGCAGCTTGTCGGTGCGGTGAAATTCAATCATTTGCCCGGTCATGGCCGGCACCACCATGGAAACATGGCCGGCAAGCGCGTCGGCAATCGCCGGCCCCGAGCCGCGATACGGCACTTGCAGAAGATCGGGCAGGCCGGCGAGCGACTTGAACAATTCGCCGGTGAGATGATTGAGCGAGCCGACGCCGGCGTGGCCGTAGGACAGTTTGCCAGGGTTGGCTTTATTGTAATCGATGAACTCCGACAGCGTGCCGGCCGGAATCGAAGGATGCACGGCCAGCGCGAAAGGCGAAACTGCGATGTTGGATATCGGATCGAGATCCTTCATCGGATCGTAGAGCGGCCGCGTCTTCAGAATTGCTTCGGTGACGTGAGTGCTCGATCCGCCAAGCAGGAGCGTATAGCCATCGGGACTTGAATGCGCGACCGAAGCAGCGCCGAGCGAACTGCCGCCGCCGCCCTGGTTTTCGACCACGATCGTACCGAGAAGCGGTTTGATCCGGTCCGCCCATGGACGCCCGACCGCATCGAATCCGCCGCCCGGCGGAAATGGAACGATCAGCCGGACTGGCCGCTCAGGATAGGTTGCGGCGCGCGCAGCGGTGGTCGCCAAGCCACGCGCTGCTAATGCGGCCGATCCCAGTGTTATAATAAGGTCACGCCGTCGCATCGTGGCCCTGCTCCCCGGTTGTGGCATTTACCCCGCAAGGTGACGCGGTGAAATTAATGGCGGGCTCCAGGAAGGTCCAGCGCCGCTGGGAAGACAATAAAGTCTCGCGTATGATGTCGCGCTCGCGTAACCACATCTGTCGGAGATTTGCCGCATGCCAATGACGCTAACGCCACTCACGCCTGCGGTTGGAGTGGAAATAGGAAATGTCGATCTTACTGCATTGAGCGCGGCGGAGTTTGCACAAATTGAGGCTGCCTGGCACCGCCATTCGGTGTTGCTGTTCCGCGGACAAAAACTCAGCGATGACGACCTGCTCGATTTCAGCCGACGCTTCGGCGAGCTCGATCCGCCACCTAATCAGGAACGCGGCCGGCAGAGTCCGCCGGGATATCCCGATATCTACGTCGTCTCTAACGTGCTTGATCAGAAAGGCGAACCGATCGGTGCGCTCGGCGCCGGCGAAGCCGTGTGGCACACCGACATGAGCTATCTCGATGTGCCACCCGATGCGTCGATGCTCTATGCGCTGGAAATTCCGCCTTCCGGCGGCAACACCTATTTCTGCGGTATGCAGGCGGTGTGGCAAGCATTGCCGGCGTCGTTAAAGATGAAGCTGGGAACGCGCCGCATCAAACACGACGGAACCTTCAACAGCGGCGGTTATGTGCGCCAAGGCGTGACGCCGACGGACGATCCGCACAAGGCGCCGGGCGCCTGGCATCCGGCCGTGTGCGCGCATCCCAATACCGGCAAGCCGGCGCTTTATCTCGGCCGCCGCCGCAATTCCTACATCGAGGGTTTGACGCCAGCCCAATCGGACGCGCTGCTCGATGAGCTCTGGACGTTCATGGATGCGCCGGAGTTCACTTACGAACACCACTGGCGCGTCGATGATCTTGTGGTCTGGGACAATCGCTCGACCATGCATCGCCGCGACCCGTTCGATAACAGCGCGCGCCGGGTGATGCATCGCACCCAGATCAAGGGAAAAATTCAGCCGAGGGCCTACGTCGCCGCAGCGTGACGCGTTATATGTAGCGGAGGAGAGCGATCATGAATCTCAATGCGCTCGGCTATGTCGGTATCCGCACGCGAAACCTGGAAAACTGGGTGTCCTACGGCACGCGGTTCCTTGGCATGCAGCTCGTCGATCACAGCCGCGGCACGCTCGCTTTGCGCATGGACGACCGCAAGCAGCGCATCATCGTCCATACCGACGAGGACGACGGCCCGTCGTTCTACGGCTGGGAAGTGGCCGATACGGCGGCGCTCGACGCGCTCGCCGCGCATTTAGAAAAATCCGGCGCCAAGGTGGCGCGCGGCTCACGCGCGCTTGCCGACGAACGCCGCGTCAAGGACCTGATCGTCTTTGCCGATCCGATCGGCAATCGGCTCGAAGCGTTTTACGGCGCCGAAGTCGCGAGCGATCCGTTCAAGCCGGGCCGGTCGATTTCCGGCTTCCGCACCGGACCGCTCGGCATGGGCCATGCTGTGCTGACCGCCGAGCGGCTCGATGACGTGCTGCCGTTCTATACTGAGATCCTCAATTTTGAGCCGACCGATTTCATCCTCAAACCGTTCAAGGCCTATTTCTTCCACATCAATGCGCGCCACCACAGCCTGGCTTTCATCGACACCGGCAAGAACGGCATCCATCACATGATGGTCGAGCTTTGCTATCTCGACGATGTCGGACAGGCTTACGATCTGGCGCTGCAAAAGCCGGACATGATCGGCACCACGCTCGGCCGCCACGTCAACGATCACGTCACCTCGTTCTATTCCTATTCGCCATCGCAATTCCTGGTCGAATATGGCTGGGGCGGCCGCACCATCGATACCGCGAATTGGACGCCGCATGAGCGTACCGAAGGCCCGAGCTTATGGGGCCACGATCGCATGTGGCTCACGCCGGAAGGCCGCGACGAGGCGCGCAACTTACGTATCCGCACCGCGCAAGCCGCCGGCCGCGAGCCGGTCAATGTCATGGACGGCAATTACCTGCGCGCGGCGGACGTTTGTCCGTGGTGGAACGCAAATGTCCAAGCAAGGAAGACGGGGTGACTATAGACTCGTCGTTGCGAGGAGCGAAGCGACGACGCAATCCAGAACCTTCCCAGTAGGCTGGATTGCTTCGCTACGCTCGCAATGACGAATCTAAGGCCTACCGGGCTCGAATACGGACCATCAATTCGCCGCCGCACGGCGGATGGCGCTCCAGGTCCCGGAGCAGAGATTGCCGGCGGTGCTCCAGCGGCCCGCTCCGCTCGCACCGCGCAGCCGGCCATAGCCGACCGCATATTGGCCGCCGCTGGCGACGGTGACGGCGGTGGCGCCGCTCGCCGCCACGGCGCCGGCAATCTGATAGCTGAAATCATTAACAGCCTGCACCACGCGGCCGCCGACGATCCGTGCCGGATAACGATAAGTCGCGCAGGGCCCGTAGCTCGTATAGATGGACACGCTCCACAATCCATCATAGGCGCGCGAGTGCGCCGCACGCTTATGCGCCGCTTGCGACGGCGCTGCGGGCAATGCCGCAACCAATGCCCCGATTGCGATTGCAGTCACGAGGCCAAACTTGCTTACAAGCTTGCTCATCTGTTCGCTCCAGGCTGCGGAACGCTCGTCACGCTTGCTGGCGGACTCGGAAAGGGCGGCGGTTCGTCGGCGAACGGATTCGCGCTGTTGCCTTGATCATAGCCGACTTTGAATAACGCTTTCATGTAGTCCGGATCGAAGGCGCCGCGGCTTGGCGCCTTGAAGCCTGCCGGAATGCTGGCGACATTAAAGCCAATGCCGCTGTGCTTGGCGGCGACATAGGCGCGATCAAGCAAAATCCGTAGATCGGCTTTGATCGCCGTCGATACCGACTGGGCAAGAATCGCCGGCGTGGTGCGGTCGATCAATTGGAAGTCCAGCTGCAAGCCGCTGTTCACGACGATGTAAAGCGCGTCCGCCGGAATTTGGTAGCCGCTGGTGCTTGCCATCAGCGCCGGCGGCGCCACGAAGAATTGTCCGCCGACGCCGCCGTCGACATGCATCTCGGCAAAGCGTTTGCCGTTGCCCTCGACATCGATGAGCACCGGCGGGAAAGCGCCCGGGACGCTGCCGGAGGCGAGTAGCACGCTGTGGAACAGCTTGAGCGCCGCGTCGCCGCCATGGCGCGCAATCGCGCCCATGTTCCAGACCACCGAACGCCCGGCGTCGAGATCGGTGGTGACGATGAAGAGGCGTCGCCCGCTTTGATGCGCGGCGGCGATGTCGGCAAGAAGCGCCGGTGTGATTTGCTTGGCGATCAGCTCCCGCAATGGCCAAGTGTCTAGGAAACTCTCGCCGGTGCCGCCGACCTCGAAAATATCGGCGGCCGAAGTTTGGGTGTAGACAGCTTGCAGCGCTGCGTCATAGCGCGCGCCGGCGAAGATGAATGGCGCCATCAATGCGCCGGTGGAGACCCCGGTGACGACCGCATAATCCGGGCGCTTGCCGGCCGCGCTCAAGCCCGCGAGCAAGCCAGCGCCGAAGGCGCCGTCCGCGCCGCCGGTCGAGAGTATCAGCCAAGGCCCGCGCTGTGGCGGCAGCGCCCTGCTGAAGTCGCTCTCGGAATCCGCCCAAAAGCGCGCGTCAGGTATGCCGGGAATTCCGGCAACCGCATCATCGGCTCCAGTAAATGGCGTGCGCGGCGGAAATTTCTGCGGCTGGCCGGCTGCGGCAGGCGCAGACTGGGGCGACGGCGGCGTTTTTTTAACATGTGCGCGGGATTGTTGCCGGTTACCAGATTCCTGCGCCGAAACGCCGGCCTCGTACATGCCGGACGCCGCCACTAAAATCATGGTTGCGGTATAGGCCCAGATCGTGCGGCGGAGACAGCGGTTCATTGGCCACCACAGTATTGTGTCAATTTCCCTTCATTTCTCCATCACCCCGGGCCTGCATCAGCTGGGGGCAACGCTACCTCGCTCGCATCTGAGCGTGACCGCTCTAAGGCAGCGCTCATGTCCATTCATGTCCACTCATGCCCGCCGTTCGGCGACAAAGTGCGCACCTTCGATCAGCATCGCCGCTGCAGCACCGAACGGAGCCAGCGCCGCTTCCGCCTCGGTCACGAGCTGCTCGAGCCGCCGCTTGGCGCCCGGTATGCCGAGCACGCTGACGAAGGTGGCTTTGCCGGCGGCGAGGTCCTTGCCGGTCGATTTGCCCACCAATACCGGATCGCCCTCGATGTCGAGGAGATCGTCGGCGATCTGAAACGCTTCGCCGACCGCCGCGCCAAACCGTGTGAGCGCCTCGCGCTGTTGCGCGCTGGCGCCGCCGAGAATGCCGCCGGCCTGGCAGGCGAAGCGCAACAGCGCGCCGGTCTTCATCGCCTGCAGCATCCGCACTTCGCGCTCGCCGTGACTGACTGTGCCGAAGCGGCCTTCGGCTGCGAGATCGAGCATCTGGCCGCCGGCCATGCCGCCGAGACCGGCGGCGCGCGCCAGCGCATTGACCAGTTCAATGCGCACGGCCGCCTGCGGATGGGTTTCTTCGCGCGATAAAATGTCGAAGGCGAAAGTCAAAAGCCCATCGCCGGAGAGGATCGCGGTGGCCTCATCGAATTTGCGGTGTGCCGTGGGTTGTCCGCGCCGCAATTCGTCATTGTCCATCGCCGGCAAATCGTCGTGGACCAGCGAATAACAATGTACGCATTCCAAGGCGGCGCCGGCCATCAATGCGTTCGGCCGCGGCACCTGGAAAAGCCCTGCCGATTCGACCAGCAAAAACGGCCGGAACCGCTTGCCGCCGCCGAGGCTCGCATAGCGCATAGCTTCTATGAGGCGCGCGGGACGGCTCAGCTCGCCGGCCGCGGGCGCGCTGGCAAGGAGCCGATCGAGGAGGGTCTCGGTCTCGGCTGCGACCGCGTCGAGCCGCGCGAGAAAAGGGCTGTTTTTGCCGCTCATTTTAGGGATTGCCCCGCTCAGCCTTGCTCTCCGGTTCCTATATCAGGTCCTGTATTTAAG
The DNA here is from genome assembly GCF_900188135.1 of Rhodoplanes sp. JGI PP 4-B12. Classification (NCBI taxonomy): domain Bacteria; kingdom Pseudomonadati; phylum Pseudomonadota; class Alphaproteobacteria; order Hyphomicrobiales; family Nitrobacteraceae; genus Rhodoplanes; species Rhodoplanes sp. JGI PP 4-B12. Next base: position 8,484 of record NZ_FYEN01000017.1, read on the forward strand.
CGATAACCAAAGCCCGGCGCGGAACGCCATTGAAGGGACCATCTGTGGCGCAGGACATTATAGGGTCAATGGTGCTGGCGATCTGGCTCTATCTGATCGCCGCGCGCGGAGGATTTTGGCGCGCGGCCGAGCGCGACGACGCTCGCCTGCCGCCGGAGGCAATTGCCATGCAATGGCCGCCGGTGAGCGCCGTCGTACCGGCGCGGGACGAAGCCGAAACTGTCGGCGAGACCGTCGGCTCGCTGTTACGCCAGGACTATCCGGGAACGTTCAACATAATCCTGGTCGACGATCAAAGCCGCGACGCCACCGCCGGCGTCGCGCGCGAGGCCGCGGCGGCGCCGGGCGCCAGCGAACGCCTGACCGTTATTTCGGGGCGGCCCCTGCCGGCAGGCTGGACCGGCAAGCTGTGGGCGCAGCAGCAGGGGGTGGAATTCGCCTGCAGCATGCCGCATGCCCCGGATTATTTGCTCTTTACCGATGCGGATATTGTTTTTGAACCCGGCGCGGTCGCTTCGCTGGTGGCGCGGGCAGGGCATGAGCACCTGGTGCTTAATTCGCTGATGGTGAAATTGCGCTGCAAGAGTTTTGCCGAGCGCATGTTTGTGCCGGCGTTCGTTTTTTTCTTTCAGATGCTCTACCCGTTCGCTTGGGCCAATGACCCGCGGCGAGAAACCGCGGCGGCGGCCGGCGGCTGCATGCTGGTGCGGCGTGACGCGTTGCAGACGGCTGGCGGCTTGGCGGCGATCCGCGGTGCGCTGATCGACGATTGCGCGCTGGCGAAGCTTCTCAAGCCGCAGGGGCCGATTGCGATCGCACTCACCGAGCGCGCGCACAGTCTGCGCGCTTACCCTTTAGTTCATGATATTCGCAGCATGGTGTCGCGCACCGCCTATGCGCAGCTTGGCTATTCGCCGCTCTTG
>NZ_FYEN01000015.1:0-9727 GCF_900188135.1 Rhodoplanes sp. JGI PP 4-B12
TCATTCCTCGGTCTGATGGAAGGTTGCGCCGCCGCGCAGTCCGACTCGCAAACCATGTCGCTACATCTTGTCATCGGCAACAAAAACTATTCGTCCTGGTCGTTTCGGCCGTGGATCGCGATGAAAGTTGCGGGTATTCCGTTCGATGAAACGGTGATCTCGCTCGATGCTCCCGATTTCAAAACGCGCGTGACGGCGTTGGGCGGCTGCGGACGCGTGCCGGTGCTCATCGATGGGGATGTGTGCGTCTGGGAATCGCTGGCAATCCTGGAATACCTCGTAGAAAAATTTCCAACCGCGGGATTATGGCCACAGGATATAGCAGCACGAGCTCATGCTCGCGCCGCGGCATCCGAGATGCACGCCGGATTCGTGTCGTTGCGGCGTCACCTAGCGATGAATGTGATGCGGCCAGTGAAGTTCCGCGCACTTGAGGCCGGCACCGCAAAGGACGTTGCGCGTATCGATGCCATTTGGAACGAATGCCGCGCCAGGTACGGCGCTGATGGTGCATTTCTGTTTGGTCAGTTTGGCGCCGCTGACGCGATGTTTGCGCCGATCGTGTGGCGATTTCACACTTACGCGGTCGAGGTCAGCGCAACGGCCGGCGCCTATATGCGCGCAGTGATGGCGTTGCCGGCTTGGAATGAATGGCGTGACGCCGCGCGCCGCGAGCCCTGGGTGCTGCCCGAAGATGAGGTCGATTGGCCGCAAGTGTTGCGCGAGTGAGCAAGTGCTGCAAGTGAGCATAAAGCGCCCATTTGCGTTTGGGCATCGACGCTACATACGCTTCTCCAATTCACATATCAGCGGCAGCTGATATGCGATTATCTTCAACTTGGCGACAGGCAACGTGAAATAGGCAATGCGATCGATCTCTGGAAAACTTTGTCGTCGTCCGGATCTCGGCGGCCACTCCAATTCAAATGTATTGCTGGCGAACTGGCCGAGATCGAAATCCGCTTCTAGCGCAAATGCGTGGACTAGCTTGCCGCTTTTTTGCCGGACCGGCGGAAGCTCGAGCATGGCGCCTTCGGCGAAAAGACTGGTTTCTTCGGTGAACTCGCGTCGCGCTGTGGCGGCGATATCGTCTCCGGCCTCAACCAGGCCCTTAGGTATCGTCCACACGCCAGCATCCTTCCTTGACCAGAAGGGCCCTCCCGGATGGGCGAGGAGGACTTCAAGCTCCTTTTCACGGCGGAACGCCAGAATCCCGGCGCTAATCTCTCTCGGGCGGGGCATTGACTTTGGCTTCCGATAGCTGCGTCTCTCTACCGCAGGACTTCTTCGACGGAGCTTGTCAAATAGACCGGCGTCTGCATGATTTTGTCACGATTGCGCCGAGAATGCCCGTTCCCCGCCCGAGCTCTTCGGAGCGAGATGGGGTAGGGCGCTGATCCAATTGCCTGCACGGGAGCCATGCCAATGCGATCTGGGTTCATCGTCGCCGTTGCGGCGGCATTTGCTGTTTTGATAGCGCCGCTGACAACGACCTTTGGTTTGAGCGCCATGGCCGAGGACGCCCCCAAAGACGTCAGGGGCATCTTTCTCATGAGCGACTACCCTGCAGTGACGCTGCGTCCTGGCGAGACCTCGACGATCAGTCTCAGGTTACAAAACTATGACATGACGCCGGAACGCCTGGGGCTCTCCGTCACTGGCGTGCCCGCGGGTTGGACGGCGACTTTGCTTGGCGGTGGCCAGCCGGTGGCGGCCGCCATGCCGGCGGCGAATTCCAGCGTTTCGCTTTCCTTGCGGCTCGACGTGCCGAAAAACGCGGCGATGGGGACGCAAACCATTACTGTCGCGGCGCAAGGCAACGCCACGAATTTGCAATTGCCGATCAACGTGACACTGGCGAAGGACCTCCCAGCCAAGCTCACGCTGACGCCGCAGCTTCCGGATTTGCGCGGTACGTCCAAATCGAGTTTCGAATATCAACTCGGCATCAAGAACGACAGCGGCAAAAAACTCACGGTGAGTCTGTCGGCTCAGGGGCCGCAAAACTTCGACACCTCGTTCACCGAGCAATATGGCACGCAGGAACTTAAAGCAGTCCCGGTCGATGCCGGCCAGAGCAAGGACGTTAAGCTTAAAGTGACGCCGCCGAATACCGCGGCAGCGGGCGATTATAAGATCATCGCACGCGTGGCCGCCGAAGACGCCTCGGCAACCGCCGACCTAGCGATGACCATCACCGGTCAGCCGAAGCTCGAAATCAGCGGCCGGGAGGGTCTGGTGTCTACGCGCGCCTCTGCCGGCAAGGAGAGCACGGTCCCGGTCATCGTCACGAATATCGGCACGGCTCCCGCCGACGATATTCAGCTGACTGGATCGACTCCGAGCGGCTGGAAAATCACCTTCGATCCCAAAACGGTCGACCGCATTGCCCCGAATGACAACAAGGAAGTGCAAGCGTTGATCACGCCGACGGAAAAGGCCATCGCCGGCGATTACGTAACGACCGTCCGCGCGTCCGCGCGCGGCGAATCGGCCTCGACCAATTTCCGCGTCACGGTGACGACGTCCACGATGTGGGGAATCGCCGGTGTCGGCATCATCGGTGTCGCGCTGTTGGTGATGGTTGGTGCGGTTGCAAGGTTTGGCCGCCGATGATTGCCGATGCCGTCATCGAGGCCCACGGGCTCACCAAAACCTATGGTTCGGCGGTCGCCGTCGACCACATTTCGTTTAGCGTCGGACGCGGCGAGATTTTCGGTCTGTTGGGTCCCAACGGCGCCGGCAAAACCACGACGATCTTGATGATGTTGGGGCTGACCGAGATTTCCGAAGGCGACGTGCGCGTGCTCGGATTCAATCCGGCGCGCGAACCGCTTTCGGTTAAACGCCGCGTCGGTTATCTTCCCGACACCGTCGGCTTCTATGACAATCTGACCGCGGCAGACAATCTACGTTACACCGCGCGGCTGATCGGGTTTCGCGCCATGGAGCGGGAAAAGCGGATCGCCGCCGCGCTCGACCGCGTCGGCCTCGCCGAATTCGCGGACAAACGGGTTGACACCTTCTCTCGCGGCATGCGGCAGCGGCTGGGCCTCGCCGAAATCGTGATGAAAGGCGCGCAAATCGCCATCCTTGACGAGCCGACATCCGGGCTCGATCCCCATGCCACGGCCGAGCTTCTTGGCATCATCCGCGGCTTCAAGACCGAAGGCGTGTCGGTTCTGCTTTCGTCGCATCTGCTTGAGCGGGTGCAGAGCGTTTGCGACCGGGTCGCGCTGTTTCACGCCGGGCGCATTGCGCTCATGGGCTCGGTGCCCGATCTCGGGCGCCAGGTGCTCGGCGGTGGCTATGTGGTCGACATCGAGGCCGATGGCGTCGGATTGCCCGAACGGCTCGCGCTCATTCCGGGGGTCAGCGGCGTCGAGAAAACGGGAATCGGCAAACTTCGCCTGCACGCCGACCGCGACGTCAGGCCGGAAGCCGCAGCCGAGGTGGTCGCCATGCAGGGGCGTCTGAAATATCTCGGCGTGCAAGAGCCGAGCCTGGAGGCGATTTACACGCGGTACTTCGAGGCCAAGCCGGAGCAGGGCGCCCAAGAAAGGACCCGCCATGCAGCGTGAAGGCTCGGCCTTTTCCGGTCTTGGCGTGGTCATGCTCAAGGAACTCTCGGACCACCTGACGAGCATACGCATGCGGGTGCTCGAATGGCTCGTGGTGCTGATTGCGCTTGCGGCGCTGTACGGCGCGATCCAGCAGATCAAGGATACGACGGCGGAAGACCCCTTCTTGTTCCTGCGGCTGTTCACGACGTCGCGCGATCCGCTGCCTTCATTCGTCTCATTCCTGTCCTTTCTGGTACCGCTCATGGCCATCGGACTGGGCTTCGACGCGGTCAACGGCGAACATAACCGGCGCACGCTATCGCGAATCCTGTCACAGCCGATCTATCGAGACGCGCTTCTGTTCGGCAAGTTTTTGGCCGGTCTAGTCACGCTTGCGATCAGCCTGATCGCGCTGTGGCTTCTCGTCGTCGGGCTCGGTCTCCTTCTCATTGGCATTCCGCCCGGCGCGGAGGAAATTGCTCGCAGCTTCGTGTTTCTCCTGGTGACGATTGTCTATGCCGGCGTGTGGCTGGCGCTGGCCTTGTTGTTCTCGGTCGTTTTCCGCTCTGCCGCGACTGCGGCGCTGATCACACTTGGACTATGGCTGCTCGTGACGTTTATTTGGCCGGTGCTCTCGGGCGCGCTTGCGCAGATTTTCATTCCGCCAGATCCGCGCTATACGGCGCTCGGGCTGCAGACGCCCGCTACTGCGCAATTGGAGCAGATCCTGGCGCGGTTTTCGCCTTCGACATTGTACGCCGAGATCGTGGTGGCGCTTCTCGACCCCACAACGCGCGCGCTCGGCCCGATTTATCTCAGCCAACTGCAAGGCGCGGTGCTCGGCGCGCCGCTGCCGTTCGGCGAAAGCGTCCTGATCGCTTGGCCGCAGATGGTCGGGATGATCGCCACCGCGATCGTGCTGTTCGTCATCGGCTATGTGATTTTCCAGCGCCAAGAGGTTCGCGCGTAGGGTGCTGGCAAATCGCTACACATTGCGCACCTAAACAAAGAGGGCGGCCCGGGGGCCGCCCTCGAAGTTACTCTATTACCGGTCGACTACACCGGAAGAACCTGAACGATCCTCATGGTGCGTGGTTCGACAATGACGATCTCATTGTTGAACACGAAATACAGATAGTGACGCCAACGCGGCTCGATCCGGATTAAGGTTTCCGGCACGCGCACCAGATGGATGTGCCTACGCGGCACCACCGTGCCGACGTTCACGCTGAAGTCAACATTGCTCACCCGCGGGGCGCTGCGCGAGTTAATGACGGTCTCGCGAATCTGGGTGCGTTGCTGTTCGTTCAGCGAAACGTTCGCAGCTCCAGCACCACGTTCTGTCGAGGTGGCGCCTTGCATTGGCGCCCTCGTGCTGCCCTGCAGTCCCTGGAACTGCTCATTGCGCTGCGCACTGGTGGCGCCGCGCTGGGTACGGTTCTGCTGATTGGCAAATTGCCCAGTTTTGGACTGCGTTGACTTCGATTGGGCGTTGAGCTGGTTCTGCCGGCTTTCCCGGTTCGCCGGGCTGGCATCCTTGTTCTGTTTAAGCTGCTGTGCACTGCGGTTAAGGGACTTCTCGCCCTTGCCGGCATTGCTCTTGCCGGTCATGTTTGCTGCAGCGCCAGTCTGCTTGGACTGCATTTTGCTTTCGGTTCGTGCGTTTTGCCCAGAGGATTGCTTGGACATCGCACTCTCGTTTTTGCCCTGCTGGGCGCCCTGGTTTTTCAAGCCCTGGTTTTTCAAGCCCTGGCTGGCGGCCTGGTTCTTGGTGCCCTGTTCGCCGCGCTGACCCTGCATGTTGCTCTGCGCAGCGCTGCCGGCGCCTTTCTGGTCTTGCTGAGTCTGTTGCGCTAAAGCCATGCCGCTCGCTGCAAACAGCGCGAGTGCGGCAACGCCCGCCAACAATGTGTGTTGTCTGTTCCTCATTAAGCTCTCTCCTTCCCGGTGGGGATTTGCGCATTCCGCCTCGCGCTGAAGGTCCTTTCCCGGATGCACTTGCCCAACGCGTACTAGGCAGCAAAGTTTCTCCAAAGTTTCTTCGTGTGATATTTCGTGGTGGAAAAGAAGTTCGTTTCTGAATATCTGTTCACGTAACATCGCGAGGAATTGGTGCCCGCAATCGCATCGAGCATGGACTGCAAGTCCAAAGATTTCCGCGCCAATCAAGCGGCCATGCGGGAATTGATCGGGGAACTTGAAAAGCGGCGCGCCAAAGCGGCCGAGGGCGGCCCGCCGCGCGCGCGCGAACGGCATATTGCGCGCGGCAAGCTCTTGCCGCGTCAGCGCGTCATGACGTTGATCGATTCGGGGGCGCCGTTTCTGGAATTGTCGCCGCTTGCGGCGAACGACCTGTACGAGGACGCCATCCATGGCGCCGGCCTGATTACCGGAATCGGCAAAGTCGCCGCACGCGAATGCGTCATCGTCTGCAATGATTCGACGATCAAAGGCGGCACTTACTATCCGATGACGGTGAAAAAGCATTTGCGGGCGCAGGAAATTGCGCGGGAAAACCGGCTACCCTGCATCTACTTGGTCGATTCCGGCGGCGCTAATCTGCCGCATCAGACCGAAGTTTTTCCCGATCGGGATCATTTCGGACGTATTTTTTACAATCAGGCGACGATGTCGGCGGCCGGCATTCCGCAGATCGCGGTCGTGATGGGCTCATGCACCGCGGGTGGCGCCTATGTACCGGCGATGTCTGACGAGACCATCATCGTGCGCAATCAAGGTACCATCTTTCTTGGCGGACCGCCGCTCGTTAAAGCGGCCACCGGCGAAGTTGTGACAGCCGAAGAGCTCGGCGGCGCCGACGTTCATGCCAAAAAATCCGGCGTCGCCGATTACTATGCCGAGAATGATCGCCACGCGCTCGCGCTGTGCCGGCAAATAATCGGCACGCTGAATACAAGAAAAACCGTCGATGTCACGCTGCGAAAGCCGAGCGAGCCGCAATACGACGCGGCCGAGCTCGACGGCATCGTGCCTGTCGATCTGAAGAAGCAATATGATGTGCACGAGATTATCGCTCGACTCGTGGATGATTCCGAGTTCGACGAGTTCAAGGCGCTCTACGGCACGACGATTGTTACCGGCTTTGCCCATATTCACGGCATTCCGATCGGCATTCTCGGCAACAACGGCATCCTATTTTCCGAAAGCGCACTCAAAGCCGCGCATTTCATCGAGCTGTGCTGCCAGCGTCGCGTGCCGCTCCTGTTCCTGCAAAATATTTCCGGCTTCATGGTGGGCCGCGATTACGAGGCTGGCGGCATCGCCAAGGACGGCGCCAAGATGGTGACGGCCGTTGCCTGCGCCCGGGTGCCGAAGATCACGGTCATCGTCGGCGGCTCGTACGGCGCCGGCAATTACGGCATGTGCGGCCGCGCCTACGGTCCGCGGTTTTTGTTTACCTGGCCGAACGCGCGCATTTCCGTGATGGGCGGCGAACAAGCGGCTTCGGTGCTGGCGACCGTGCGCCGCGAAAACATCGAAGCGGAGGGCCAAAAGTGGTCGGAAGTTGAAGAAGAAGAATTCAAGCAACCGATCCGCGAGCAATACGAGGCCGAGGGTAATCCCTATTACGCCACCGCACGGCTCTGGGACGACGGCATCATCACGCCCGCTGAAACGCGCCGCGTGCTTGGATTATGTTTTTCCGCCGCGCTGAACGCGCCGATTCCGGAGACGCGGTTTGGCGTTTTCAGGATGTGAGGCGCATAGATCCCACGCCGTTTACGACGATCGTTCGAACCTAGATCTCGCCTGGCGTCGATGCGCACGACGTAGGCATGACGTTCGCTTGCGGTCCTTATACACTTCAATAAAAGGAGCTGACGGGAGCCCGAACAGATGCCCAAAACAATCGAACACATACATTGGCCGGACGCGCCGGACCTGTGGATGCCGTACGCGCCCGCTATAAAGGTGAAAGGCGGCACGACGGTTTATCTCGCCGGCGTCACCGCGGCGCCGGTTTATCATCATCATCCGCACCGGCCGGACGAGTTCGACGCCATGCCACGCGACATGGCGGGCCAGGCGAGGGCGGCCCTGGAGAACCTCAAGCGCGGCCTGCATGCCGTGGGCGCCACGTTCGCCGATGTTGTCACCGCCGATCGATTCGTCACCGATCTCACCGATCAGGATGCGCTCAATCGCGCGTGGGGCGAGTATTTTCGGGATGCCAAGCCGGCGACGACCACTGTGCAGGTCGTGCGGCTCGCCACCGATCCGCGCTGCCTGGTCGAGATTAACGCGATCGCCGTGATCGATTGACTGTCAGCGATTGAACAGCCACATCAGGGCGCTCAGGACGATGCTGACGATGATGCAGGTCACGAGGGGGAAGTAGAAGCTCGTGCTGCCGCGCTGGATCATGATGTCTCCGGGCAAGCGGCCGAGGCCGATCCGCGCTAGTAACGGCCAGGCGATCCCGGCGAGTACTAGCGTTAGCCCAATTCCAATCAATAACCGCTGCATGGCTCGTAAAACCCCGCATGGCAGGTGGGTCGGGCAGCAGCCGCAATCAAGAGGAAACGATGGCTGACAATGTTTATCGGAATGCGTTGATCGTGGGTGTCGGCTCAGGCCTGTCCGCCTCACTCGCGCGAGCCTTCAGCAAGCAAGGAATAAAGGTCGCGCTCGGCGCGCGGCGGGCCGCCAATCTCGCCGTCTTGGCAAAGGAGACTGGCGCCAAGGTATTTGCCTGTGACGCGACGGATCACGGTCAAGTCACCAAGGTGTTTTCTGATTTTGAGAATGAGTTCGGCGGACCGGAAGTCGTTGTCTACAATGCCAGTTACCGCACCCGCGGCCCGTTCGTCACGCTCGATCCGGCCGAGGTCGAAAGGTCGCTTGCGGTCACCGCGTTCGGTGCGTTTCTGGTCGCGCAGGAAGCGGCCAAACGCATGGTGCCGCGCGGGCATGGCGCGATCTTGTTTACCGGCGCTTCGGCGAGCGTGAAGGGTTATGCGCAGTCGGCGCCTTTTGCCATGGGCAAGTTTGCGCTCCGCGGGTTGGCGCAGAGCATGGCGCGCGAATTAGCCCCGCTAGGCATTCACGTTGGTCACGTCGTGGTCGACGGCGGCATTCGCAGTCAAAGCCGGGCGGTTCCGCCGGACCGGCCTGATAGCCTGCTCGATCCCGACGCGATCGCTCAAACCTATCTCGATCTGTTGCGACAGCCGCGTAGCGCATGGGCGTGGGAAATTGAGTTGCGGCCGTGGGTTGAGAAGTTCTGAACAGGATCTCGGAAAGCTCACCCTGGAAGGTCTCAACATGCGAAAAAGAATCGGCGGCAGAGTGGCGTTGGTCATGATCGCTATGTTGCTTGCGGTCAATGCCAACGCACAGACCCGTCACAAACGTGAACGCCAGCCCAAAGAGACCGAACGTCCAGCCCCGGTGCTTTCAATCGACAAGCGGGATACGGTCGTGACTCTGCCCGGAGCGTTCAACGGTCGGCCCTACTGGCTCGCACTTGCCCAATGCGGCGGCGCCTATTTCAAGCTCAACGTGCTTTACACTGCGATTGCCGTGCAAGCGCGTGCAGTCAAACCCGATCCGAAGCTCAATACGGAATACACACGAAAGCTAAATGATGCGATTAGGACTGCGACGGCCTTCTTCAGCGGCGCGGAGCGTTTTTTGATAACCGACCGGGGCATTGAGCGCATCGATGCGGTATTGATCTACAACGAGCAGTCGCGCGCGGTGGCGGACCGGATCAAGACGATCGATGCAGCGCTCAACGCGGCAAAAGCCTGTCCGGCGCTCTATCAGGCCTGCCAAGAGGCGCATGCGAAAGCCTGCACCGAAACGCTTCCGCCAGTTGGCTAGGAGCAGTGCGATCGAGGAGGCTTTGATGAAGCTGATCGCTGTCGCGCTTATCGCGGCGGTCGCGCTCGCCGTCCCCGTAGCGAGCGCGCAGCAAGGTTCCAAACAGGCCGATCCAGCTGCGGAGGAGACGCCGGATTTCCTCCACCTCAGTGGGATCATGGCGCAGCAGCAGATGCGGCACATCAAGCTGTGGTCTGCCGGCGCTGCCGGCAATTGGCCGCTTGCTGATTACGAGATCGACGGGCTCAAGGAAGGCTTCGATGACGTCGCTAAGCTTCTTGGCGACGATATCGCGCAACAGCACGTAGGTGACGCGA
>NZ_FYEN01000014.1:0-9825 GCF_900188135.1 Rhodoplanes sp. JGI PP 4-B12
CATCGCAACCGCGCTCTCGATCGCGGATTTACGCTCGCGATCAAAGGTGCCGAGATTGACCAGGACCGCGTTGGCGCCAGCGACAAAAGGCCCGATTTCATCAGGCGAAATCGTCATCGACGGCACAGCGCCGGCAGCGAGCAGCATATTCGCCGTATATTGCTGGGCCACCGAATTGGTTATGCAATGCACGCGGGGGGCGCGCTCACGGATACGGGCGAGCACGTCGGCGGCAACATTGGCAAGCTCGATTGGTGCATGCATTTTTTATCCAGTCGCGCCGATTCTACAATGCTTCTTCGGGCTCGTGCAGTCCACCCGCTCTGGTATAAGATATGGATCGGGTCGGAGGCGCGCATGATCCCTTTTTTCGTGCAGATCAAATGCCAGCTTGGCAAAGCATACGACGTGGCCGGCAAGCTCGCTGATGCCGAGATCGCTTCCGAAATTTATTCGACGGCCGGGGACTTCGATCTCTTGGTCAAGTTCTATGTCGAGCCCTCGACCGACATCGGCCATTTCATCGCGGAAAAGGTCCAGACCATTCCCGGAATTGCCGATACGCGCACCATTATCACCTTTAAGGCGTTCGGAGCGTCGTAGCCGCCTCGCCTGGATGGAGGGCCCGTGCATGGCGGCGCTGCATCATTGCCAACCGGCGCTCGCGCCAGATCACGAATAGGCCTGCGGCCGCGATAATTACCGAACCCAAAACAATTGCTTGCGTCGGCGCTTCGCCGAACATCGCGTATCCAAGGATTAGTGCCCAGATCATCGACGTATAGTCGAATGGAGCGACTACGGACGCGGATGCATGCCGGTAACTTTCGGTCAGGAAAATGTGTCCGGTGCCGCCCAGAAAACCTATGCCGATGAGCGCGGCGAGCTCGGTCGGGGTTGGCCCGATCCAGCCGAACGGCCAAGTCGCCAGACCAGCGAGCGCACAGGACAGTGAAAAATAGAAGACAATCGACGAGGTGGACTCGCTCTCCGCCAAGCGACGGGTCTGAATGACAGTGCCGGCATTGGCCAATGACCCACCGATCGCATAGAGGATACCGACGAGGCTTGTTGCGCTCGCCATAGCGACAGTCAGTTCGTCACCCGAAAGGTGCGGCGAAAGCACCACCAGCACGCCGACAAATCCGATGGTAACGGCCGACCAGCGGTATACGCGCACACGCTCTTTCAGGATGAGGGCGGCCAGCGCGACGCTAAATAGCGGCGAGGTAAAGGCAATGGCGTTGGATTCCACAAGCGGCAGCCGCGCCACCGCGCCGAAATTGAAGAACATGCCGGCAATGCTCAGCATGCCCCTCCCCGCTTGTCCGAGCGGGCGCTCGGTGCGCACCACCGCGGCAAGCTCGCCGCGCCAAGCATAGACAACAAGGAGCGGCACGAGCGCGAATGCCGAGCGATAAAACACCACTTGCCCGATCGGATAGCGCGCCCCGAGATAACGGACCAAAGCCGACATCACCGCGAATAAAAGCGCCGAAACGAGCTTGAGCGCGATGCCTCGAGTCGGATTCATCGGGGTCAAGCGCGGCTACTCGGCATCACTTGATGTCCTGGTCTTTGTTCGGCGGCGGTGTGGGCCCCTGTCGCGGCGGCAGCGCTGCGACATAGCTCGCTATAGCGGCCCGGTCTTCCGGAGAAAGCAGCGAGGTGCTTCTGATCACGTCAGCCATGGCGCCGCCCGCAAAATCGCCCGATGGCATCATGCCGCCATCGAGAAAGCTCGCGATATCTTTCTCGGACCACTTCTCATCGTCACGCTGGAGTCCGACTGGCGTGATGTTCGGCACCCAGTCGCTGCCGTCCGGCGATGGCCCGCCGGCGAAGCGCTGGCTTTCGATAATGCCGCCGAGGACGTTTCGCGGGCTGTGGCATTCGGCACAATGACCCGGCCCGTTCACGAGATAAGCGCCGCGATTGTATTGCGCCGATTTGGACGGATCAGGCACAAAACTTCCCTCGCCCATAAACAGCAATTTCCATATGCCGAGCAGACGTCGTTCATTGGATGGAAACGACAACTCGTGGCGGCGCGACCTGCCCGGCACCGGCGGCAAAGTTTTGAGATAGGCAAAAAGATCGCGCACGTCATCGAGCTGCATATAGCGATAGGAAGTGTAGGGAAATGCAGGATAGAGATTGGTGCCGTGATCCGACGTTCCTTTCCACAATGCGGTGACGAAATTTGCCTCGGACCAGTTGCCGATGCCGTCCCTGGCGTCGGATGAAATGTTCGGCGCGTAGAAGACACCAAATGGTGATTTTAAGGCCAGACCGCCGCCAAGCCGCGTGCGATCGACCTTTTCGGGGTTGTCATTCGGCACAGCATGGCACGACGAACAGCCGCCAATGTTGAACATAGTTTCGCCATTGGCCAGATTCGACGTATGCGGCGGCAGCGCTGCGGCCGGGACAACCGCCGGCAGCGTCAAAATCCAAATCGCCGCGAGCGCAAAAATTGCGCCGGTCGCGACAATGAATACAAATGTCCGTAGCCGCGACACGTCAGCGCCTCCAGCACGATTGCGACGTGATACACGTTTGAAGGAGGCGGTGCAGCCCTATTAACGCATACCCGCTCTTCGGGGTGCGAACGCGTTAGCGGCAACCTCAATGTCGTACTAATTCGTGTTTGAAACGATTCCGGGTGTTCAACGGACAGGTTGAAGCCGCGTTGCGAGGCGCTCCGCCAAAAACCAAAGAGCGGGCAGTCCGCACGGACGGCCCGCCCTGCGCGCCCGTTCGCAGCGTCAGCTCGACTTGACGCGGAAGGTCTGATGACAGTTGCTGCAGTTCTTGCCAATGATTTGGAAACCGGCCTTCAAAGTATCGACGTCCTTGGTACTGTCCTGCGCCGCCTTGATGTCGGCGGCGAACTTGGCGATTGCCGCTTTGAAGTCGTCCATTTTTTGCCAGATCGCCGGAGCTGCGGTCGTCTTGTTGCCGGTTTTCGAACAATCTGGGAACAGCGTCGGCATTAGCGTGGCGTCTTCAGTAAAAGCCGCATAGATCTCTCGTACTTGGGCCAGGTCGAAGGGTCTCTCGCCCTTGATCATCTCCGTGCCGATCTTCGCCGCCGCACCGCTCTTTTTCATCAAGGTCTGACGCTTATCGATGATGTCTTGGCAGCTCTGTGCTGCAGCCGCGGTCACGCCGAGCATAAGAACAGCAAAAACAACAAGCAGTTTACGAAACATAGGGCGGTCTCCCTTCGCGGTTCATGGACTTGCTTTATGGATCCGCGGCCATTGCCGGCACCCGATCAACACCGTGTGTGCGGCGTTATTCCGGTAACGCGACAATAGCATTCCGGTGCCGCGACAATAGCCGATCGGAGCCGTTACCGCATTCAATTGACTGTTATTCGGCCGGCTCTGGAGCGTGCTGCCGCATTTTGCCACGGCGTGGACCGAGCTGCGCGATCCAACGCGCGATCACGTAAAACACCGGCGTGAATACCAGCCCGAACGCCGTCACTCCGATCATGCCGGAAAACACGGCGGTGCCGAGCGCCTGACGTAATTCTGCACCCGCGCCGATGGCCCAGACCAAAGGTGTGACGCCGAGGACAAACGCGAGCGACGTCATAAGGATGGGGCGCAAACGTAATCGGGTGGCCTCGACGGCGGCCTCCCAACGGCTATGACCGCGATCCTCAAGTTGGCGGGCGAATTCGACGATGAGGATGGCATTCTTGGCCGCAAGGCCGATCAGCACGACGAAGCCGACTTGCGTGAGTATGTTGTTGTCCATGCCGCGCAGGATCACGCCAGCGATGGCGGCGACGAGACACATTGGCACGATCATGATCACGGCCAATGGTAGCGTGAGACTCTCGTACTGCGCCGCCAGCACCAGAAACACGAACACCACCGCCAGCAAGAAAGCGAATGTCGCGGTGCTGCCCGCCCTGATCTGCTGGAAGGCAAGCGTCGTCCACTCAGTGGCAAAACCTTCCGGCAAAGTTTCGGCGGCGAGCCTGTCCATCATCGCGATGGCTTGGCCTTGCGAATAACCAGGCGCGGCAGCGCCGTCGATTTCGGCGGCAGGGTAAAGGTTATAACGCGGCACCCGATACGGACCCGCGATATTGTCGACGGTAGTGAACGAGCCGAGTGGAACGGTATCGCCGTTCGAATTCCGCACGCGGATCTTGAGTACGTCACTGACGTACTGCCTGTCTTCGTCGCGCGCCTGAGCAGTGACGCGGAAGGTGCGGCCGAACAAGTTGAAATCGTTGACGTAGGAAGAGCCGATATAGATTTGCAGCGCGTTGAACACGTCCTGCACGTTGACGCCCAAGAGTTGCGCCTTGGTGCGATCGATATCCAGATAAACCTGCGGCGTTGAGGTCTCAAACAGCGAGAATGTGCCGGCGATTCCCGGCGTTTGCGCCGCGCGGGTCACCAGCGATTCAGTGGCTGACCGTAATGCTTCCGAGCCCCGCCCGGCGCGATCCTCGACCATCATCCGAAAGCCGCCGGCGGTGCCGATACCCATGACCGGCGGCGGTAGCACCGGAATGATAAAGGCGTCTTGGATCGAGGATAGCCGCCGGAACAGCTGCGCCTGGATCGCCGCCGCCGACTGCCGGGGATCGTGTCCGCGCTTCTGGAAATCGTCGAGCACCAGAAACAGCGCGCCGGAATTCGGCGCATTGGTGAAAGTGGCGCCAGAAAAACCGACGATATTCGCGGCATGCACGACGCCCGGCACCTGCATTGCTATGTCGAGCGCGTGCTGCTGCACCGCGTCGGTGCGCGCCAACGACGCGCCAGGCGGCAGCTGTACCACGACGATAATGTAGCCCCGGTCCACTTGCGGAATAAACCCAGCCGGAGTGGTGCGAAAGGCGTTTAAGCCGACGCCGATGACCACAAGATACAACGCGACCATCAGTGCGGCGCGGCGCACTGTCCGCGAGGCCAGCCAGGCAATCCCAAATCCGACCTTGTCGAAAGACCGATTGAAATAGCCGAAGAACAGTTGGATCGGCCGTGCCCACCAAGCCTCATGCTGGGTTTCCTGGTGCGGTCTTAACAGCAGCGCACACATTGCTGGCGAGAGTGTCAGCGACACGATGAGCGAGATAATCGTGGCGCCTGCGATAGTCAGCGCGAACTGGCGATAAAACTGACCGGATATGCCGGTAATGAATATCGACGGCACAAACACCGCACACAGGACCAGCGCGATCGCGATCAGCGCCGATCCAACTTCGTTCATGCTTTTGCGCGCCGCGTCACGCGGCGCAAGCCCCGCCGCAATATTGCGTTCAGCATTCTCGACCACGACGATGGCATCGTCGACGACGATACCGATCGCCAAAACCAGACCGAATAAGGAAAGATTGTTGAGCGTGAAGCCGAACGCCGCCATGAAGAAAAAGCTGCCGACTAGCGACACGGGTATGGCGACGAGCGGAATGATGGCGGCCCGCCAAGTCTGCAGGAACAGAATCACCACCAGCACAACCAACACGATCGCTTCACCGATCGTGTCGATCACCGCGTCGACCGACTGCTGGATGAATTGCGTCGGATTATAAACGATCGCGTATTGAACGCCGGCTGGAAAACGCTGGGCCAACACTTTCATCAGGTCCGTGACGCCCTTGGCGGTGGCGATTGCATTGGATCCCGGTCGCTGAAAAACAGCGAGCGCCACTGCCGGGTCGTGATCGAGATAGGAGTTTGATGAATAATCGAGTGCGGCGAGTTCTACAGTGGCAACATCGCGAAGCCGCACCACGGCGCCAGGCGTCTCTTTGACTACGATCGCACCGAACTCATCGGGATTGTCGAGACGGCCAAGCGTTTGCACAGCAATCTGGAAGGCTCCGGGACGAGAAACCGGCGGTTGATTGAGCACGCCCGAAGCGACCTGGATGTTTTGCCCCTGCAACGCAATCGTGACATCGCTCGCGGTCAGGCCAAGCGATTGCAGCCGGTCAGGATCAAGCCAGATCCGCATCGAATAATCGCGGCTGCCGAATACTGTAATCGAGCCGACGCCGTCGACCCGCGTGAGCGGATCGGTGATCTCAAGCGTGGCGTAGTTGGAAATGAACAGCGAGTTGCGCGATTTGTCCGGCGAATACAAGTGCACAACCATCATCAGGTCAGGCGAGGCCTTGCTGACGGTCACGCCGATATTGCGGACGTCGCTCGGCAGGCGCGGCTGCGCAATAGCCACGCGGTTTTGCACCTGCACCTGAGCAATATCGAGATTGGTGCCGAGATCGAAGCTGACTTGAATCGAGAATCGTCCATCGGCCGTCGAATTCGACGACATGTACAGCATGTTTTCGACGCCGTTGATCTGCTGTTCCAGCGGCGTGACCACGGTCGATGCAACGACATCGGCGTTGGCGCCGGGATACTGGCCGGAAACGTTGATGATCGGCGGCGCGATCTCAGGATATTGTGCGACCGGAAGGCGCAGAAACGACACGCCGCCGAGAATGACGAAAACGACGGAGACTACGGCAGCAAAGATCGGCCGATCGATGAAAAAATGCGAAATGCGCATCTCAGCTACGCTCTACACGCCGCGCATTTGCACTGCGGCGGAATCCGAACCAGTAGTGGCGCTGCCGCTGTTCGCTCCACGATTACGTCTCATTGAGCTCTCGCTTCATCGCCGCTTTTGGGCGCCGGCGAGGCCGGAGCGTTCAGCTCGCGGGCATTGACCTTAATGCCGGGCCGCGCGTGCATGAGGCCATTGACGATCACACGGTCACCGGCCGCAAGACCATCCCTGATCACACGCAAGCCGTCGTCGAGCTGACCAGGGCTCACGTATTTTTGGCGCACCACGCCGCCATCATCGACAACAAGCACGTATTTGCGCGCCTGTTCGGAGGCAATCGCCTCATCGGGAACAAGCAATGCCAAATAGGGCGGTGACCCGGGCACCCGGATCCGGCCGAACATGCCCGGTGTAAAGACGCCGTCGGAGTTCTGGAATACCGCACGGCCGCGGACCGTGCCGGACGATTGGTTGATGGCATTATCGACGAAATCGATGTTGCCGGTGTGCCCGAAATCCTTCTCGTCGATGAGCTTGAGCGCGACCGGCACGTTGCCATTCAGTGCCGCCACCTCCTTGCTCGCCGAAGCGAACCGCGCATAGCGCAGATAGGACTGCTCGTCGAAAGTGAATTCGAAGCGGATCGGATCGACCGAGACGACGGTCGCAAGCAGCGTGGTATTGCCGCTGGTGCCGCCGGTTACGAGATTGCCGACCGAGACGCGGCGATCGCCGATGCGTCCATCGATCGGGGAACGCAGTTCGCTGTATTCGTTGAGATCGAGTTCGGCCGAGTGCACCATCGCTTCCTGCGCCGCGACCGCGGCTTCGGCGACGGTCTTGGCTTGCGTGCGCTGATCGTAAGTCTGTTCGGTGATCGTTTTATTTTGCAGCAAGCTTTGACCACGCTCGAGGTCAGCTTTGGCAAAGGCGAGATTGGCGCGCGCCTGAGCCAGATTGGCGCGCATCTGCTCGAGCACGATCTGAAACGGCCGCCGGTCGATGGTGAACAAGAGATCGCCCTTCTTCACCATCTGGCCATCGGTGAAATGGATCGCAGCGAGATAGCCGGATAGGCGTGAACGCATATCGACCGAACTGACGGCCACGAACCGACCGACATATTCGTCCTGATCGACCACGGTGCGCTGCACCGGTTTGGCGACGGTGACGGCGGGGAGGTTTTGTGCGGCGCCCTGCTGCTGGCCCTGGCCGCAGCCGGCCAGAGCCGTCGCGAGCAGCGCAGCTGCGAGACGCGCCGCCATAAGCGCGTTTACGCGCGTCTTAGGCGCACTATTGCCGAACTTCACGATAGTCCCCTCAACTCTCCGGGCATCATAGGCATCCGCAAACGGCAATCACACTGGCGCGGGCGCCGATGCGATCTGCCGATATCCGCCCTTCCCGCCAAGCGTCGCGCTCCCCATATGTGGGCCCACTCCCGAAACTCACCAAATCGGCCGGCGAGCGCCGGCCCAGGACTCTGATATTGCATGACAATCATCCCACTAAGCGACGCCCACCGCAGCGGGCGAAACGCCGCGCAAGGAGCCATCCTCCCGGACGATCAGGCGCTGCTTGACGCCTATTCGCGGGCGGTCATCGACGTCGTCGAGCGCGTCGGGCCCGCTGTCGTGCGGCTTGCGGTATTTAACGGCAATCCCGGCCGGCCGAGCCAAAGCGGTCAACCGCGCGGCGGCACCGGTTCGGGCGTCGTCGTGGCGCCCGATGGTCTGATCCTCACTAACAGTCATGTTGCCGGTACCGCGTCCCGCATTGAAGTCACGACCGCCGATGGCCAGGATTTGCATGCACGGCTGGTCGCCGACGATCCCGATACCGACCTCGCACTCATTCGCGTCGATGAAGCGGTTACGCTGCCATCGGCGTCGCTCGGCGATTCTAAACGCCTCAAACGTGGCCAACTCGTGATCGCGATCGGCAATCCGCTGGGCTTTGAGTCGACTGTGACCACGGGCGTCGTCTCGGCGCTGGGCCGTTCGCTGCGCGCGCGTAGCGGCCGGCTGATCGATGACGTCATTCAAACCGACGCGGCGCTTAATCCAGGGAATTCGGGCGGACCCTTGGTATCATCCCGTGGTGAGGTCGTCGGCATCAACACTGCGGTTATTTTGGGCGCGCAGGGCATCTGCTTCGCGGTCGCCGCGAATACCGCAAGCTTTGTGCTCGGCGAACTGGTTCGGCACGGCCGCGTGCGCCGCGCATTCGTTGGAATTGCCGCGCAGCAGACCGCGGTCCCGCCGCTGCGCCGCCGCGCGGCGGGATTGACCCAGGACGGTGCGGTCATGGTCGGCACCGTTGAACCGGGTTCGGCTGCGGATCGCGCGGGGCTGCGGTCCGGCGATATTATCGTCGCACTTGACGGAGCAACCATCGCCGGCGCGGACGATCTGGTACGCGCGCTCACGGGCGATAAGATCGGCCGCACTGTCGCAGTTGACGTGTTGCGCGGGATCGAGCGGCTCACGCTCGACCTCGTGCCAGAGGAGCGCCGGCGACCGATCCGGCAATGACGAGATAGAAGTCTGTTCGCATGGCGCGCTCCTTTTCCTCCATTGGCTGGTAGGCGGCCGTCATTGCGAGGAGCAAGCGACGAAGCAATCCAGAGCGGCACTTCAGACCTGGATTGCTTCGCTGACGCTCGCAATGACGATCCGTTCTCGCGGCGCGGCTGAGCGCCCGAGCTATGCCAAGCCATGGTCGTTTACTCGTCACCACCGGACTTGATCCGGTGGTCCATGCTGAGCTGCAGCGGGCAAATGCCGGTGGAAGCATTCGCAACCGAAGCTTCGGCATGGATTGCCTGGCGTAGACGAGCGAAGCGATGTCGTCCTTCGGTCGACTTTGTCCGGCAATGACGAACGGGAAGAACGGGAAAGAACGAAAGAAAATATCGGAGGCGAAACGCCGACAGACGCAATGGGAATTATGCCGTGCCTTCGGGCACGGCCGCGCCCCTTACGAGGGGCGCACGACTGTCGGCGTTCCACCGCGGCTCTCGCCAAAGGGACTTTCGTCGTCTTCGGCGCAACTTCAGGCCAGGCTTCCCGGGACGTGGCCGCTTTTGTTAGGCGGGCGTTACCCACCCCTGCCTGTCCCTAAGTCCAGCGAGCAGCTCGCACCCCGGTCGTAGTGCCGAGGGGTTGATGCCCAAAGCCGCCCGGGAGCGGGTTGCAAGTCCGCCCGCGGGCACCGCACTCGCCCCGCGATCCGGCATGCCTGCCGGCTACAGCGCGTCCGATTGATGGGCGAGAT
>NZ_FYEN01000013.1:0-10150 GCF_900188135.1 Rhodoplanes sp. JGI PP 4-B12
TTATCGGATTTACGCGAAATCTTGTCGATCTCATCGATGTAAACGATGCCGCGCTGCGCACGCTCTACGTTGTAGTCGGCCGATTGCAGCAATTTCAAAATGATATTCTCGACATCCTCACCGACATAGCCCGCTTCGGTCAGTGTGGTGGCGTCCGCCATCGTGAACGGCACATCGAGGATGCGCGCCAACGTCTGCGCCAGCAATGTCTTGCCGGAGCCGGTCGGGCCAATCAGCAATATGTTCGACTTCGCGAGCTCGACGTCGTTATGCTTGCTCTGATGGTTGAGCCGTTTGTAGTGATTGTGAACGGCAACCGAGAGAACCTTTTTGGCGTGATCCTGACCGATCACATAGTCGTCAAGGACCTTGCGAATTTCGCGCGGGGTTGGAATGCCGTCGCGCGACTTCACCAGCGAGGATTTATTCTCCTCGCGAATGATGTCCATGCAAAGTTCAACGCATTCGTCGCAAATGAAGACGGTGGGGCCGGCGATGAGCTTGCGCACCTCGTGCTGGCTTTTGCCGCAGAACGAGCAGTACAGCGTGTTCTTTGAATCGCCGCCACCAACCTTGCTCATTCCATTCTCCGTCTTCGCCAGTGCCGCGCCTCAACAAGCATCCTAGGAAGCGCGCGGCTAAGATTTCGTAGCACCGACCTCAGCTTTCTTGGAGCGACTCGCGTTACCGCCAAAGTGCCAACGCCAAGCCCTCCGGCGCAAGCTGACATGCTAATGGCGTGCCAATCAAGAATCCATTAACGATAACGCGACTTTGCACCGCTGTGGTTTCTGGATCACAGGACCGAGAAAACGCTTGACCCGGCTCAGGAACTCACCCTTTGCAGCGGCCGAATCGGTCCATTTCGAGGCGCTGGCGCGCCGCTAGCTGACCCCCTTGAGGATAGGCTCGGCTTTGAGGCTGGGTTCTTTGAGGCTGGGTTCCTCCGCCCGCTTCTCGATCACCTTGTCGATAAGGCCGAATTCCTTGGCCATGTCGGCGGTGAGAAACATGTCCCGTTCCAAGGCGTCTTCGATCTTCTTGAGCGGCTGCCCGGTATGTTTGACGTAGATTTCATTGAGCCGCCGCTTCAGGTTCAAAATCTCTTGGGCGTGCAGCATGATGTCCGTGGCCTGGCCCTGGAACCCGCCGGATGGCTGATGCACCATGATCCGGGCGTTGGGGAGCGCAAAACGCAAATCCTTGCCGCCGGCAGCAAGCAAAAGCGAGGCCATAGACGCAGCCTGTCCCGTGCAAAGGGTCGAAACCGCGGGACGGATGAACTGCATCGTGTCGTAGACCGCCAGCCCCGAGGTCACCACCCCACCCGGCGAATTGATGTACATAGAAATTTCTTTTTTCGGATTCTCGGCCTCTAGGAACAGGAGTTGTGCAACCACCAGCGAGGCCATCCCGTCTTCGACCGGCCCAGTAATGAAGATGATCCGTTCTTTGAGCAGCCGCGAATAGATGTCGTAGGCCCGCTCCCCCCGGTTGGTCTGTTCGACCACCATCGGGACCAGATAGTTCATGTAGGTGTCCTTAGGATCGCGCATGGCTCACCTGAATTACTGACCTAAGTTTGGTCACGTGACGTGGCTAGCTGGGTCCAAAGCGGGCCTGATGGGCCAGCCGATTAGGTCATGTGACTTGAGTCGGGGCGGTTTGTCGAAGCCGCCACGGGATGTTTGGCTGGGTATGGCCTTCCCGCCACCGCAGATATGCTCAGAAATCGCTGTGGCAAGACGTAACCTTGGCAGTCTAAACGCCACACTGGCCTCAGTCCTCCTCTTCCTTGAAGAGCTCCTCCCGCAAAACCTGCTTTTCGGTGACATCGGCTAGTTCAAGGAGGAAGTCGACCACTTTGTCCTCGAACAGTGGCGCCCGTACGGCGGCCAGAGCAGCCGGATTGTTGCGGTAATAGTCCCACACCTGCTGTTCCTGGCCGGGCATCATTCTGGCCTGAGCGACGATCGCTTGGGTCAGCTGTTCATCCGTAACCTTTATATTGTTTTTCTCGCCGATCTCAGCGAGAACGAGGCCAAGCCGCACCCGGCGTTCTGCGATGGCTCGATACTCCTGCCGTGCCTTTTCCTCGTCGGTTCCCTCGTCCGCGAAAGTCCGGCCTTGCTGCTTTAGGTCGTTCTCGATCGCGGACCAGACGTTGTTGAATTCTTCCTCTACCAGGGTCGGCGGCGGGTCGAATTTGTGCCGGACATCGAGCTGATCAAGTAACGCGCGCTTGATCTTCTGGCGTGAAGCCGCGGCATGCTCGCGCTCGATACGTTCGCGCACCGCGTCGCGAAGCTTTGCTAGCGATTCCAGCCCGAGCGTCTTGGCAAAATCGTCGTCGATAGTGACCGAGCCCGGTGCTTCGACCTTCTTCGCACTGACTGAGAAAACCGCGTCCTTGCCCGCGAGCGCGGACACACGATAATTCTCGGGAAATTTGACGTTCACCGTGCGGCTGTCGCCGGCTTTAATTCCGAGCAGCTGCTCCTCAAAGCCGGGAATGAACTGACCCGAGCCAAGCACCAGAGCCACGTCATCGCCCGAACCGCCCTCAAACGGCGCGCCGTCGATCGTGCCCTGAAAGGAAAGGGTGATGCGGTCGCCCTGCCTTGCCGGCGCATCGGCACTGTCGTTGAACGGACGGCTCTGCTCGGCGATCGTCTGCAAGGCCTTATCGAGCTCAGCATCCTCGACTGTAGCCGTGAGCCGCTCGAGCTTGATGGTCTTGAAATCGGCCAGCGCGATCGGCGGCACGATCTCCATTTCGACGGTGTAAGCTAGATCAGCCTTTCCCGCGATGATGCCCTCGACGGCGCCTTCTTCCGGCGGAAGAACGATTTTGGGCTCGGTCGCAAGTTTCAATCCCCGCTCGGTGACGATCTTTGAATTGGCCTCGCGGACCGCAGCTTCGATCACCTCGGCCATCGCCGATTTGCCATAGAGGCGCTTGAGATGAGCGACCGGCACCTTGCCCGGCCGAAAACCCCTGAGCTGCACGCGCCCTTTGAGATCATCGAGCCGGGCATTGACCTTGGCTTCAAGATCGGTAGCCGGAACGACGACGCGATATTCGCGTTTGAGTCCGGCTGCGGCGGTTTCAGTTACTTGCATCGGCACTACTCTTCACGGCCCAACGGACCGAAATATATCGCCTTTTTGGCAAATCTCGCCAAGTTCTGGTTTCGCCAAGTTCTGGAGAAACCGCCCGAGTTGGTGCGGGCGGAGGGACTCGAACCCCCACGACTTTCGTCACGGGATTCTAAGTCCCGCGCGTCTACCAATTCCGCCACGCCCGCGACGCGAAGGGCGGCCCGGCGCGCTTATATCATCTAGGACGCACCGGCCACTACAAAATAGCCAAACGAGATAGGCCTAGCCGAGCAAGGCGCGATACACCCCGGGCAGCATTTCTGGGATGTCCTCAGCGATCAGTCCGAGGCCGAACGCGCGGGCGGCCTCGCCATGAAGCCAAACCGCCGCCGATGCCGCCTCGAAAGCTGGCATGCCTTGAGCCAGCAAGCCCGTCACGATTCCGGTCAACACGTCGCCGGCACCGGCAGTCGCCAGGTAGGCGGGCGCATTGGCTGCGATTGAGGCGCCATCCGACGCCGCCACAACCGTGTCGGCGCCTTTGAGCAAAACCACCGCGCCCGTCAGCTCCGTCCCAAGGCGTGCCCTGTCGAGTTTCGACCCAGCTTTAGTGTGTTCGTCCAGCACATTGAAGTAGCGCGAAAATTCGCCATCGTGAGGTGTAAGCACTGTGGGTTTGTCGCGTCTTGCCTTGAGTGCCCCAGCGAGCCGTTGCGGCGCCTCGGCAAAGCTTGTGATCGCGTCGGCGTCGAGAACCACCGCACGTTCGCCTGCAAGCGCTGCCAAAACGAGTTCACAGGTTTGCTCGCCAACGCCGAGACCGGGACCGAGCGCAAGCGCGTTGAAACGTGGATCAGCCAGAAAGCGCGACAGTTCGGCCGCGCCATCCACTGGCCGCACCATAATCGCGAGATTCGCCGCGGCGTTGACGGCGAGCGCCTCGCGCGGGCTTGCAATGGTGACGAGGCCCGCACCGGCGCGCAATGCGCCCCGTGCGGCAAGCCGCGCTGCGCCGGTCGACCACGATGGGCCTGAGACGATCACCACATGGCCGCGACTGTATTTATGGCCCTCCGGACGGGGCACTGGAAACGTTCGGCGCCACAGTTCGGGAACGTTCTCGAATGTGCGTGGAGCGATGCGCGTCAGCACGGCGTCGGCAATGCCGATCGGGACAACCGACGTCGCCCCGCAATAAGCGCGACCCGGCATCAGGAGATGGCCCGGTTTCTTGCGAAAAAACGTAACTGTCTGCGCGGCCCTGGCGGCAACTCCCATCACAGCGCCGGAATTGCCATTGATGCCGCTCGGCAGATCCACTGCGACCACCGGCGCTCCCTGCGCATTGACGGCCTCGATCATCGCACGCGCAGCGCCATCGACCGGCCGGTCGAGGCCGGCACCAAACAGCGCATCGACAACGATATCGGCGCCCGCGAGCCCCGCAGGCGCTGCGGCAGCGATCGGCCCATTCCACGCCTTTGCCGAAGCCGCGGCGTCGCCCTTCAACTTTTCCAGGGCGCCGACCAGCAAAATGGTCGCCGCATAGCCTCTTTTCGCGAGCTGCCTGGCGGCGACAAAACCATCGCCGCCATTGTTCCCTGGGCCGGCGAGGACGGCGACCCGACTGCCGACAGGCAACCTTGCGGCAACCGTTTCAGCGACCGCGCTGCCCGCATTTTCCATCAGGGTTAGGCCGGCAACACCGCCGGCTATGGTCAGCCGGTCGGCTTCGGCCATTTCGGCGTTGGTGAGGATCTCGATCATTCAGGGGCACAATATCCGAACGTCTGATTGCGCGAACGCTGCACAACGCGCTATTTGCCTCGCCTGACGTTGACAACTTTGTAGGCAGGCTGCCTACTTTATCAGCTAAGCTTGGTTCCGCGATCCCGCAGCGATCGGTCATTCCCACCACAAGCGCCTGATCGCAATGAGAATTTCCGACACGAGCGGCATTGGCACGGGACCTGCTAACCAAGGGTCGGTTCCAGGGCGGATTCTGCCCGTTCGGGAGCCGGGAGGCGGAACGCGATGAAAAAAATCGAGGCGATCATCAAACCGTTCAAGCTGGATGAGGTGAAGGAGGCACTGCAGGAAGTCGGTCTGCAAGGAATCACAGTCACCGAAGCCAAGGGATTCGGTCGGCAGAAGGGCCACACCGAACTCTACCGGGGGGCGGAGTACGTGGTCGATTTTTTGCCGAAAGTGAAAATCGAGATTGTGCTCGGTGACGACATGGTTGAAAAAGCCATCGAGGCGATCCGGCGCGCCGCTCAGACTGGGCGGATCGGCGACGGCAAGATCTTCGTCTCAAACATCGAAGAAGCGATCCGGATCAGGACAGGGGAGTCCGGGCTCGACGCCATCTGAATTGCTGGTCCCACTGCTTGCGCCGCCTGGCCGTAAGCGGGAATGAACCAGTACGGCGAGGCATCCAACAGCACTACGAAAGGGTACGCATAATATGACGACGCCTAAGAATGTCATGAAGATGATCAAGGACAACGACGTGAAATACGTCGATTTTCGATTCACCGATCCGCGCGGCAAATGGCAGCACGTCACCTGCGACATCACGACGGTCGACGAAGACACTTTTGCCGAAGGCATCATGTTCGACGGCTCCTCGATCGCCGGCTGGAAGGCGATCCACGAGTCGGACATGCAACTGATGCCCGATCCGCAAAGCGCCTGCATCGACCCATTCTTTGCCGAGACGACGCTCGTCCTGATTTGCGACACACTCGAACCGCTGACCGGAGAGCCTTACAACCGCGATCCGCGCTCGATCTGCAAGAAAGCGGCCAGTCTGGTTAAATCCATGGGTATCGGCGACACCGTATTCTTTGGACCGGAAGCCGAATTCTTCATCTTCGATGACGTGAAGTTTTCCGCTACGCCCTACAACGTCGGGTATCGCGTCGACTCCGTCGAGTTTCCGACCAATTCCGACACCGAATACGAAGGCGGCAATCTCGGCCATCACATCGGTTTCAAGAAAGGCTATTTCCCAGTACCCCCGCTCGATACGGCACAGGACATGCGCTCGGAAATGCTCGCCGCCATGGCGCGGATGGGAGTGAAGGTCGAGAAACACCACCACGAAGTCGGCTCGGCGCAGCACGAGCTCGGCATGAAATTCGCGCCGATGGTTCAGATGGCCGACCGGATGCAGATCTATAAATACTGCATCCAGCAGGTGGCGCAGGTCTACGGTAAGACCGCGACTTTCATGCCGAAGCCGATCTATGGCGACAACGGTTCGGGCATGCACTGCCACCAATCGATTTGGAAGGGCGACAAGCCGCTGTTCGCCGGCAATAAATATGCCGACCTTTCCGATACGTGCCTGCAATATATCGCGGGCATCTTGAAACATGCCCGCGCCATCAACGCTTTCACCAATCCGACGACGAACTCCTACAAGAGGCTCGTTCCCGGATTCGAGGCGCCGGTGCTGCTGGCCTATTCGGTGCGCAACCGTTCGGCCTCATGCCGCATTCCGCTGGCTTCGTCGCCAAAAGGAAAGCGCGTCGAAGTCCGCTATCCCGATCCGCTTTGCAATCCTTATCTCGGCTTTGCCGCGATGCTGTTGGCTGGGCTCGACGGCATCAAGAACAAGCTCAATCCCGGCGAGCCGACCGACAAGGATCTTTACGATCTGCCGCCGAAAGAACTGAAAAAGATCCCGACGGTGTGCGGCAGCCTGCGCGAAGCGCTCGGCAATTTGGACAAGGACCGTGACTTCCTCAAAGCGGGCGGCGTCTTCGATGACGATTTCATCGACAGCTATATCGAGCTGAAGATGATCGAGATCATTCGCTTCGAGCACACGCCGCATCCAGTCGAGTTCGAGATGTATTACTCGGCGTAAGCGTCGCGATGAGTACCCTTCCTGCATCGCCATAGCGATGGAAAGTTAAAGGGCGCCATCTGGCGCCCTTTTTCTTTGCTCAAACAGAATAGTCGGTTGCGATACCCGCCGTTAGCCCTGCAGAGCAGGCATGAATTTTTCTCCAGTCGGGCCGCTGCCGTCGTGCTTCACTTGCGCATTCCGGATGCCTAAATTAAGCGGACGATAAGGAGCGCGCCATGCCGCAAGCCGCAACGCAGACCGCCGATTTCGACGTCGCGCCGGACCATCTCGAAGCAACGCTGAACTATATCATCGACGACGGCAGCAAGGTCTTCACCATCGTCGCCGGTCCCGGCGGCAGCGACACGCGCTCCGGCGGCAAGCCCGATCCGCGCCGTGTAACCATTCACAACGGCCGCCCGCACACGGAGGACTTTCAGTTGGAGCGCCACGGCTTTCGCTTCGTGCGCCACGACACCAAAGTTAGGGAGTTCTACGACGAGGATGAAATCCGAGGGGTCTACTATCCGGAGATGGAGGCGCTAATCAAAGCCGAAAGCGGCGCCAAGCGGGTCGTCGTGTTCGACCACACGCTACGAACCGCCGATGACGAACTACGCGAGTCAAAGGGAATCCGAGAAGTCGTGCGCCGCGTTCACAACGATTATACGGAATGGTCGGCCCCGCAGCGGGTGCGCGACATCTTGCCCGACGAAGCCGAAGAATTGTTGCAGCGGCGCTTCGCGATCATCCAGGTTTGGCGGCCGATCCGCCACCCGGTGGAGACTTATCCGCTTGCCATGGCAGATGCGCAAACGCTTTCGCCGCAGGATATGATTGTGTCAGAGCGGCGCGCACCCGGGCGCATCGGTCAGACCTATGCGATCAAATACAATCCAGCACACAAGTGGTATTGGTTCCCGCGGATGCGGCGCGAAGAGGCCTACGTATTCAAGGTATTCGATTCGATGAAAGACGGCCGTGCGCGCTGGACCGCGCACACCGCATTCGAGGATCCGACCACGCCGCCGCATGCGCGGCCGCGCGAAAGCATCGAGATCCGCACCCTGGCTTTTTTCTAGCGGGCGTTTTTCTAGCGCTGCGGCTTCTCTGGCATTGCGAAGCCGGACCTGTTCGGCCGCCGCTCGAGCGACGCGGCGGAACGGTTCCTCGCTTAGCGCTTCGAGAATTGGAAGCTGCGGCGCGCTTTGGCGCGGCCGTATTTCTTGCGCTCGACGACGCGTGGATCGCGGGTAAGGAAGCCGCCGCGCTTGAGCACCGGGCGCAAGTCTGGCTCATACCGCAAAAGTGCTTTGGAGAGACCATGGCGCACGGCCCCGGCCTGACCGGACAGGCCACCGCCGGATACGGTGCATACAACGTCATATTGACCCTGACGATTTGATGCAACGAGCGGCTGCTGAATCATCATGCGCAGAACCGGGCGAGCAAAATAGCTTTCCACCGGCCGATCGTTGATGACGATCTTGCCGCCGCCCGTCTTGATCCAGACCCGCGCTACCGCGTCCTTGCGTTTGCCGGTGGCATAGGCGCGGCCCTGCTTGTCGAGCTTCTGAACGTATTGGGGCGGCTGTGGCGCCGCGGCGGGCTTGAGCGAAGACAGCTCTTCGAGCGTCTGTATCGTCTCGGCCATTAAGCAGTCCTCTTATTCTTGCGATTCATCGCGGCGATATCGAGTGTTTCCGGCTGCTGCGCCTGGTGCGGATGCTCGGCGTTGGGATAGACCCGCAGGTTACCAAGCTGGCGGCGGCCGAGCGGGCCGCGCGGCAACATGCGCTCGACGGCCTTCTCGACAATCCGTTCGGGAAAGCGGCCGGTCAGAATTGACTGGGCCGTGCGCTCCTTGATCCCGCCGATATAACCGGTGTGCTTGTAATAGATTTTCTGCTGCACTTTGCGCCCCGTGAGCACCACCTTCGACGCATTGATCACAATGACATTGTCGCCGCAGTCGACGTGCGGCGTAAAAGTGGGCTTGTGCTTGCCGCGCAGCCGCAGAGCGACCAGCGAGGCTAATCTGCCGACGATGAGACCGTCGGCATCGATCATCACCCACTTCTTTTCGACCTCGGCAGGCTTTGCCGAATAGGTTGTCATGGTTGTATCCATCCAGAGACGCGCGTGTTCGCAGCGGCGAGTGGCTTTTAAGCCGAGCTGGCACGTGGCGTCAACCGTGCCAATAATCCGATTGCTTCTCAGGACCTTGCGCCAGTGGTATTATTTTACCGGTGAGCCGGGCGGGATCGAATAAGTCGAGGTCACGTGAGCGACGAGTTCGTCATCGCAGTCGGCCCGGATGGCGACTTCGCCCACCGCAAGCTGTCTGCCGAGCTTGAGCAAGCGTGCTTGCGCCAGAAGGTCGCGTGCCGGCGGTTTCTTCAGGAAATTGATCGTGAGATTGGTGGTGACTGCGAGCGGCACCCAACCGATCGCCGACAGCACCGCGATATAGGTCGCAAAATCGCCGAGCGCCATCATCGTCGTGCCGGCATGCGTTCCGCCGGGTCGCAAAGCGCGTTTGTCGTAACGCTGCCGTAACCGGCAGCCACCGCGCCATAGCTCCTCGATTTCGTAATCTCCCACAGCATGCGACGCCTCTGGGAATTCGACGCGGAGCCGGTCGAGAAGCTCCTTGCGCGTTATCGCAGGAGCCGCCATCTCTATCGCGCCGGTCGACATTGCGTCAGCTTTTCCGGAATCGGCCATTTTTCCGTGGTCCACCATGGCTGCATGCCCCCATCTAGTTCGATACAATGCCGCCGGCTGATCGCAAAATCCGCAAGAGTTTTTGATAACCAAGAGCTAAACCATGAGCGCCCGTGCTGCTGCCGCCGCAAGCTCCGCCCCCTCGTCGCTCATTCTTCTTCGCGAGGACAAGGGTGGCATCGCCATTCTAACGCTGAACCGCCCGCAAGCCCGCAACAGTCTATCCGAGGCCCTGTTGGAAGCGCTTGGCGACGCGCTTTCGGCCGTTGCCCACGACCAAACGGTGCGCGCGGTGGTGATCGCCGCCAACGGCGCCGCCTTCTCGGCCGGACACGACCTCAAGGAGCTCAACGCGCATCGCTCGGACGAGGACCATGGCCGCGCCTATTTCAAGCACGTCATGAGCCTGTGCAGTCGGGTCATGCAGCAAATCGTGACGCTGCCGCAGCCAGTGATCGCTGC
>NZ_FYEN01000011.1:0-10279 GCF_900188135.1 Rhodoplanes sp. JGI PP 4-B12
GGATCTCTCCATACTCGCCGAGCTTGAGCGCAAAGTGCTGTGGCTCGCGACCTGGACAATCCACCACGCCAATCATCTTCATGACAACGCCGATGGGCTGAAAGTCGGTGGTCACCAGGCGTCGTCGGCGTCGCTCGCGACGATTATGACGGCGCTTTATTTCCACACTTTGCGGCCGCAGGATCGCGTCGCGGTCAAACCGCATGCCTCGCCGAATTTTCACGCGATCCAATATCTGCTCGGCCGCCAGACACGCGAGAAGCTCGAGAACTTCCGGGGCTATAAAGGCGCGCAGTCTTATCCGTCGCGCACCAAAGATACCGACGACGTCGATTTTTCGACTGGCTCCGTCGGTCTTGGCGTTGCACAAACTCTGTTTTCGTCGCTGGCGCAGGATTATGTGCGCGCCCACGGCTGGGGCCTCGAGCGGCCTGAAGGCCACATGATCGCCCTTTTGGGCGATGCCGAGCTCGACGAGGGCAATATTTTCGAAGCCATGCTCGAGGGCTGGAAGCAGGGCCTGCGCAATTGCTAGTGGATCGTCGATTACAACAGGCAGAGCCTTGACGCTGTGGTCCGGGAGGGTTTGTGGGAGCGCTACCAAAACCTGTTCCGCAATTTCGGCTGGGACGTGGTGCTCCTAAAGTACGGGACGCTCCAGCAAGCGGCGTTTGCCGAGCCCGGCGGCGAAGTATTGCGGCGCTGGATCGATAGTTGCCCGAACCAGCTCTATTCGGCTCTGGTCTTTCAAGGCGGCGCGGCATGGCGCAAGCGGCTTAATGACGAGATCGGCGATCAGGGACAGGTAACCGCATTGCTCGAACGCCGCAGCGACGAAGAGCTGGCGCGGCTGATGAACAATCTCGGCGGCCATGATCTGGGCTCGATCATTGCCGCTTTCGATGCGGTCGATCACGACCGGCCGGTTTGCTTCATCGCCTACACGATCAAAGGCTATGGCCTGCCGTTCGCCGGGCACAAGGATAACCACGCCGGCCTGATGACGCTTGCACAAATGGAGATGTTTCGAAAGTCGATGAATATACGGCCCGGCGAGGAATGGTCGCGCTTCGAAGGGATCGAGCATTCCGCGGCAGAGATTCAGGCCTTTCTTGATCGTGTACCGTTTGCAAGCGGCGGCAACCGCAGTCTGCAAGCCGGGCGCATCGCCGTGCCGGACGATCTGCCGATAACCATCCAGCCGCAGACGTCTACTCAGCTCGGCTTCGGCGCCTTGCTCAATGAGCTTGGCCGCAGCGACACGCCACTCGCCGCGCGCATCGTTACCGCTTCTCCCGACGTTACGGTTTCGACGAGTTTGGGGCCATGGGTCAATCGCCGAGGTTTGTTTGCCCGCGAAGCTTTGGCGGACACATTTAAGAGCGAGCGCATCCCATCCACCTTCAATTGGGAATTCTCGCCGAAGGGCCAGCACATCGAGCTCGGCATTGCGGAGATGAATCTGTTTTGCGCGCTCTCCGCGCTCGGCCTTTCGCACGCTATCAATGGCGAACGGCTATTGCCCATCGGCACCTTGTACGATCCGTTCATCGCCCGCGGCCTCGATGCACTGAACTATGCCTGCTACCAGGACGCGCGTTTCATCTTGGTCGCGACGCCTTCGGGGATAACCCTGGCGCCGGAGGGCGGGGCCCATCAATCGATCGCGGAGCCGTTGATCGGGATAGCGCAGGATGGCCTTGCCGCCTTTGAGCCAGCCTTCGTCGATGAACTCGCCGTTATTTTCGCCTTCGCCTTAGATTACATGCAGCGCGAAGGCGGCGGCGAAGCCTCGGAACGCAACTGGCTCCGGGACGAAACCGGCGGTTCTGTCTATCTGCGGTTGTCGACCCGGCCAGTTGAGCAGATCAAGCGAGAGATGACGCCGATGTTGCGGCAGGCGATCGTCGATGGCGCCTATTGGCTGCGTCCGCCGGGGCCGAACTGCCAACTCGTGGTGGCCTATACCGGCGCGGTCGCGCCCGAAGCGATCCAGGCCGTTGGCCTGATGGCGGAGGATCGCCGCGACATCGGCTTACTGGCCATAACGTCGGCCGACCGCCTTAATGCCGGCTGGACCGCGGCGTGCCGGGCCCGCGAGCGCGGGCTCGTTCATGCGCGTTCGCATATCGAGCGGTTATTTGCCGGCCTGCAACAGCATTGCGGCATGGTCACAGTGCTCGACGGGCATCCGGCGACACTGGCATGGCTTGGTGCGGTCAATGGTCACCGCGTCCGTCCGCTCGGTGTGGAGCATTTCGGGCAGACCGGCTTGATCGGCGAGCTCTATCGGCACTATGGAATCGACGCCAATGCCATCATTGCCGCGGCGCAGATGATCGCGCCGGGACGTCCGATCCGCTATCTCGGTGCTGCATAAATCGAGGCAAGCGGGCAGACCGCCGCCGTTGCGCGGCGGGGGTAAGTTTGGCAATGTCCGCGCCGATTTGCGCCGTCCGCATACCCATTGTATGCGAGGCGCCTTCCTTGCCGGCTTGACGCCGGCCCTTCCAATACCGGGGGCCTAGCATGGCGACGACTTTGTGGCTCATTGTTCTGTGCGGCGTGCTGGCGATTGTGTACGCTATTTGGGCCACGCGCTCGGTGCTGCAGGCAGACGCCGGAAGCGCCCGGATGCAGGAAATATCTGCGGCGGTGCGCGAAGGCGCGCAGGCCTATCTCAAGCGCCAATATTCGACCATCGCGCTGGTCGGCGTCGTGATCTTCCTCATCGTCGGCTACTTTCTCGGCTGGCTCGTTGCCGTTGGCTTTGCGGTGGGCGCCGTTCTGTCTGGTTCGGCCGGTTTTATCGGCATGAACGTCTCGGTGCGCGCCAACGTGCGCACCGCGCAAGCCGCGATTGGGTCGCTGGCCGGGGGGCTTGAAATTGCCTTTCGCGCCGGCGCGATTACCGGACTTCTGGTGGCTGGGCTCGCCCTTCTCGGCGTCACGCTTTATTTCGGCTTTCTCACCGGCACGTTGCACATGGCAGTGAATGACCGCGAGGTGATCGACTCGCTTGTTGCGCTAGGCTTCGGTGCATCGCTGATCTCGATCTTTGCCCGCCTCGGCGGCGGCATTTTCACCAAGGGTGCGGATGTCGGCGGCGATCTCGTCGGCAAAGTCGAGGCTGGTATTCCTGAGGACGATCCACGCAACCCGGCAACGATCGCCGACAATGTCGGCGATAATGTCGGCGACTGCGCGGGCATGGCAGCCGACCTTTTCGAGACCTATGTCGTGACCACCGTCGCAACGATGGTTCTTGCCGCGATCTTCTTCAGCCGCGGTGGCGGCGATATTCTGATGCGCATGATGTCATTCCCGCTCGCCATCGGTGGCGTTTGCATTATCGCGTCGATCATCGGCACCTTCTTCGTCAAGCTCGGCGCGAGCCAATCGATCATGGGCGCGCTGTACAAGGGCATGATCGCAACCGCGGTTTTTGCGCTGATCGGCATTGCCGGGGTCACCTACTGGCTTATCGGTTTCGGTCCGCTGCCTGGCACCAATTACTCCGGCCAAACACTGTTCGTCTGCGGCATCGTGGGCCTTGCCGTGACGGGACTCATCATCTGGATCACTGAGTATTATACCGGCACCAATTTCCGTCCCGTGCGATCGATCGCGCTGGCTTCCGTCACCGGCCACGGCACTAACGTCATTCAGGGTCTCGCAGTCTCGCTCGAAGCTACCGCGCTCCCGGCCCTGGTCATTATCGCCGGAATCTTGACCAGTTATAACCTCGCTGGCTTGTTCGGCATCGCCATTGCCGTGACTACCATGCTGGCGCTTGCCGGCATCGTGGTCGCGCTCGATGCCTTCGGCCCAGTAACCGACAATGCCGGCGGCATTGCCGAAATGGCGGGATTGCCGAAAGAAGTGCGCAAATCGACTGACGCGCTGGACGCAGTCGGCAACACGACCAAGGCGGTGACCAAAGGTTATGCGATCGGCTCTGCCGGACTCGGCGCCCTGGTGTTATTCGCGGCCTACAACGAAGACCTGAAATTCTTCATCGCCGACGCGGCGTCGCATCCGTATTTCAAGGGCGTGGCGCCGGATTTCTCGCTGAACAATCCTTACGTGGTCGCCGGGCTATTGTTCGGCGGTATGCTGCCCTATCTGTTCGGCGCGATGGGCATGACAGCCGTCGGACGGGCCGCCTCGTCGATCGTCGAGGAGGTTCGGCGCCAGTTCCGCGAGCGGCCGGGCATTATGCAGGGCAGGGACAAGCCCGATTACGGGCGCGCCGTCGATATGCTGACCCGGGCTGCGATCAAGGAAATGATCATCCCGTCGCTGTTGCCGGTTTTGTCGCCGATCGTCGGCTATTTTGTAATCTACTTTGTCGCCGGCGGCGGCGCGCAGGGCAAGTCGGCAGCCTTCTCGGCGCTTGGCGGGATGTTGCTCGGCGTCATCGTGACCGGTCTGTTCGTTGCAATATCGATGACATCCGGCGGCGGCGCGTGGGACAATGCGAAAAAATATATCGAAGACGGTCATTACGGGGGCAAGGGGTCCGACGCCCACAAGGCGGCGGTGACCGGGGATACCGTCGGCGATCCCTACAAGGATACAGCGGGACCGGCGGTCAATCCGATGATCAAGATCACCAACATAGTTGCACTATTGCTGCTTGCGGTGCTGGCACACTAATCCTCAGCCGAGGGTGGCCCGTCCCCGGGATGGCTATTCTGGCGGCCGGGATCAGCTGCCCTTGCCTTGGAGATTGTGGATGATGGTCGAGATCAAATTCAGATCATTGCCGCTTGTTGGCGTTGTGCGGCTGACAAAGTCGAAAATCTTGCCGTCCTTGTAGCCATATTCGGCAAGCCGCTGGACTTTTCTGTCCCGATCAAAGTACACCGCGATCACCCGCTGATCGGTTACTTTGGTTCGCATGAAGGAGATTGCGCGTTCGGCTTTTTGTGAAATGTAATAGAAAGCCTCGCCGCTGACGGTGGCTACCGTCGACGGGGTTCCGAGCACCAGCAGCACCTGTTCCTGGGATGCGCCGAGTGGAATCTGTTCAAGCGCTCCTTCGGGCAGCACGTAGCCACGCTGGAAGGTTTCGCCGGCACAGCTTGAAAGCGTCAGTGCAACGGCAATCAAGCAAGCCGCCGTCGCGCTTCGGCACCGGTCACGGCGTCGACTGCCCCGCATCCAACCCCAGCTCCATGTCCCAAACTTGCGTCCGGCTAGCGCGTGCCGTAACCCCAAAGCTCAAGCTTAGCAAACTACCGACGTTCGGCGACGCTCAAATCGGCCGCAACGATGCTCAGCAAGCCTATGATCCTCAAGCGTTTTCACCAAAACCCCGATGACCGCACCATCCGCGACCTCTATGGCGCGATCGTGGCGCAGGCCCGCTCTTTGGCATTTTACACTAGCTACGGTGTGCCCGACACCGTGCAAGGACGTTTCGACCTGATTGTCCTCCATCTCGTGCTGCTGCTGGCGCGCTTGGATCGTGAGGCGGCTTCCGCGCGCGGCATCGGGCAGAAGTTGTTCGACCTGTTCTGCCGGGATCTTGACGCGAATTTGCGTGAAATGGGCGTCGGTGACCTCGCTGTTCCAAAACGGATGCGGCAATTCGGCGAGGCGTTTTACGGAAGGCAGGCAGCCTATCTCGCCGCGCTCCGTTCGCCTGACGGGCGGGCGCTTGAGAAGGCCCTGGCACGCAATATCTTTAACGGGATGAATGGCGACGGACCGCGCCGACTGGCGCGCTATGCGCGCGGCCTGTTGCGCGAGTTTGAGGTCCACGACCGGAGCGCGTTATTGCGCGGGGCTGTTGCCTTTCCCAAACAGGAGGCCGTTGTCATGCCTGAGCCAAAATCGCGGGATTTTGCCGCGCCCTGGCGGGTTCCCGTCACCGTAGAGGAGGTCGCCGAAAGCGGTCAGCATTTCGACCTTATCGCCGATGCGCCGATCCGGGCTGCAGTGGCCAAAGTTGTGGGACTACGCGACCTGCCGCGGTTCGAAGCCAGTTTCGATGTCACGCGGCGCGGCTCCGGCGGACTGCATATTACCGGATCAATTTCGGCGACCGTTTGCCAGAATTGCGTGGTCACGCTCGAACCGCTGGCGAACGAGGTTGAAGAATCAATCGATCTCATATTCGAACCGCCGGAGCTCGCTCCTAAAACCGCCGCCCATCCCGAAGGCCAGCGACATGGCGTGGATTGGAACGATCCCGAACCGCTTATCGGAGGCGGTGTTGATTTGGGCGCGCTCGCGATAGAATTTCTTATTCTGGGACTCGATCCTTATCCGCGCAAACCCGGGGCAGTGTTCGAGACGCTACAGGACGTCAACCCTGATCAAGGCCCTTTCGCGGCGCTTGGCCGCTTGGCAAAGCGCCAGGAGGGCCACTGAAGGCCCGTTCTGCACGGGTGTTGTGTCCAGCGGTCGAACCGCTATTCTCCCGGCCGGGCGCTTTCCAATCAGGCCATCGAGGCCGTGGTGGACATTCGCGGGCACCGCGCCGCCGGCGCGAGAGCTGTGAACGTCAGAGGGCAAAGATCACTTCAAAATCATGGATTTCCGGCTGTCACTTTGAGTCCAAAATTCGCATGAATGGGGGTCACGACCACTTGCGAATTTCGGCACCGGCACAAGCGTGACCGCGCAGTCATTCATGGCAGACAAAATCCGTATTGCGCTGGATGCGATGGGAGGAGATCACGGTCCCGCCGTGGTCGTTGCCGGAGCGGACCTTGCACTGTCACGCTACCCGGATAGTGAATTCCTGTTCTTCGGTAACTCCTCGCTCATCGGGCCGCTGCTTGACGCCAGGGCGGGACTCAAATCGCGCTCGCGGCTCGTTCACACCGACGTTGCCGTTCGAATGGAAGACAAGCCGAGCCAGGCTTTACGTTACGGGCGCTGGAAATCGTCGATGTGGCTTGCCATCGATGCGGTGAAAAAAGGCGATGCCGACATGGTTGTCTCCGCCGGCAATACCGGCGCGCTGATGGCCATGTCCAAATTCGATCTCAAGACCCTGCCGGGTATCGAGCGGCCTGCGATAGCGGCGCTGTGGCCCACTCTGCGAGGCGAGTCGATCGTGCTCGATGTTGGAGCATCGATCGGCGCGGATGCCGATCATCTGGTCGACTTAGCGCTGATGGGCGCCGCCACCGCGCGAATCCTGTTCGGACTGCCGCGGCCTACAGTCGGGCTCCTGAATATCGGGGTGGAGGAGGCGAAAGGCTTGGAACAAGTGCGCGAAGCAGGCCGCATCCTGCGTGACGAGAACTTCGCGGAGCTCGACTACCAAGGCTTCGTCGAGGGCGACGATATCGGGCGCGGCAAGGTCGACGTGGTTGTAACGGAGGGGTTTGCCGGCAATATCGCCTTGAAAACGGCCGAGGGCACTGCCCGGCAGATCGGAGAATATC
Source organism: Rhodoplanes sp. JGI PP 4-B12 (assembly GCF_900188135.1). NCBI lineage: Bacteria > Pseudomonadati > Pseudomonadota > Alphaproteobacteria > Hyphomicrobiales > Nitrobacteraceae > Rhodoplanes > Rhodoplanes sp. JGI PP 4-B12. The sequence goes on from NZ_FYEN01000011.1 coordinate 7,407, forward strand.
TAAAGGGCGCAATGAGCCGCTCGCTTAGCGCGCGCATCGGTTATTTGTTCGCGCGATCTGCGTTTCGGCAATTGCGCCAGCGCATGGATCCGCGCCGCGCCAACGGCGGGGTCTTTCTTGGTCTCAACGGTATCGTCATCAAGAGCCACGGTGGCACTGACGCCGAAGGCTTCGCCGCAGCGATCGAGCTTGGCTATGGCGTCGTGCGCGACGAGCTTTTGGCGAAAATCCGCGTTGCGCTCAGTCACCACACCAAACCTGGCCCTCACGCTATCGGCCAAATTGCTGGCGGAGCGGCTTCGTGACTGTGCTTCGTTCGGTTGTGCTCGGCTGCGGGAGCTATTTACCCACTCAGATCCTCACGAACGAGGACCTCGCCCGCAAGGTCGACACCTCGGATGAGTGGATCGTCCAGCGCACCGGCATCCACGAGCGCCGGATCGCGGCGCCGGACGAGCATACATCCCACATGGCGATACGTGCTGCGCAAGCGGCATTGACACACGCGCATGTCGACGCCCAATCGATCGATTTGATCGTGCTCGCGACATCGACGCCCGATAATACGTTTCCCGCAAGCGCCGTTTCGGTTCAGGCGGGGCTCGGCATTACTCACGGCGCCGCGTTTGACTTGCAGGCGGTGTGTTCCGGCTTTGTCTATGGCCTGGCGACCGCAGACTCGCTTCTCAAATCCGGCGGTTTCTCGCGGGCCTTGGTGATCGGCGCGGAGACTTTTTCGCGAATCCTCGACTGGACCGACCGCAATACGTGCGTGCTGTTCGGCGACGGCGCCGGCGCTGTGGTGCTCGACGCACAGCAACAGCCAGGAACACCTGAGGATCGGGGGGTACTCACGGTCCGGCTGCGCTCGGACGGCCGCTATAAATCGAAACTCTATGTGGACGGCGGCCCATCGGCGACCGGCACTGTGGGACATCTGCGTATGGAGGGCCGCGAGGTGTTTCGCCACGCTATCGCGATGATCACCGATGTGGTGGAGGACGCGTTCAAGACGACCGGTTACACCGCCGCGGACGTAGATTGGTTCATTCCGCATCAGGCGAACAAGCGAATCATCGACGGTTCGGCGCACAAGCTCGGCATCGCGCCAGGAAAGATCGTCACCACGGTCGATCGCCACGGTAACACTTCAGCGGCATCGATCCCGCTTGCACTCGCTGACGCAGTTGCCGACCGGCGCATCAAGCGGGGCGATCTGTTATTGTTCGAAGCGATGGGCGGCGGCTTCACCTGGGGTGCTGCACTGGTGCGCTGGTAGCTCCTGCCAGTATGGCGCTAAGGTACGGAAGCCCAAAAGAACTGCCCCGAAGCCCCGTTGACCGTGCCCCGACAAGCTAATATCGTTGATAATTCAGCACGATATGCTGATCGGGCAATTGCTCGATCCACGGTGCTCGGGGCTGGCGATGGCGGGAAAGACGGTCACACGTGCCGATTTGTGTGAGGCGGTCTATCAGAAAGTTGGACTGTCACGTACCGAATCTGCGACACTTGTCGAACTGGTGCTCAAAGAAATCACCGATTGTCTCGAACGCGGCGAAACCGTGAAGTTGTCGTCATTCGGCTCGTTTGTTGTGCGCAAAAAAGGCCAGCGCATCGGACGCAATCCCAAAACCGGCAAGGAAGTTCCTATTTCGCCGCGCCGCGTCATGGTGTTCAAGCCGTCGGCTATCCTCAAACAGCGCATTAATTCTGAAACGACTGGCGCGGAGGCGCAGTGAGCGCGACGATGGCGATTGTCGAAAAAGCGCCGGATGCGTTCCGCACTATCAGCGAAGTTGCCGACGAAATCGACGTGCCGCAGCACGTGTTGCGTTTTTGGGAAAGCCGTTTCTCGCAAATACGGCCGATGAAGCGCGGTGGCGGTCGCCGTTATTATCGGCCCGATGATGTCGATCTGCTGCGCGGCATCCGCCATCTGCTTTACGGCGAGGGTTACACCATTCGTGGCGTTCAGCGCATTTTACGGGAGCAGGGTGCCGCCTTCGTGCAGAATGTCTGGCGCGCCGGCGCCGAACCCGCACCGCCGTTACTTGAGGAGGACGCGGAAGATGCCGTACCGGGGTCGGGAGATGATCGCCCCGAGCCGAGCTTGTTTTCGTTTTCTGAGCGCGGCGACGACGACGTCGAGACCAGCAAGGTGGATCAGGCGGCGGGAGAAGCGGCGCGACTGGTCAGCGCAGAAAATCGGCGCAAGCTGGAAGTCGTTCTCGACGAACTGCTCGCTTGCCGCCAAATAATCGACAGCGCGCTTGGGCAGCATTGAACAAGATTGGGCTGCTTTTTAGCACCGTCGCGTCCGGCCAAAGAATGACGGCGGAGCCAGACGCGCCCCGACAGATTGCATTGTCGCTTGGTCAGTACAACGTACCGCAGTTTTGACCCTAGCGGCCCCAAAAGGCCCGAACCGAGCTAAACTCCGTCGTAGCGAGACACTTTTCTGATTGTCTCATACGGGCAGCCAAGAGACACTACCTGCAATGTGAGCCGCTTAAGATCGAAGCGTCGACTTCCAAAAGTTCGACGGCGTGCGTTGGGGACCTGCATGATTCGAAAATTCCACGTTTTGTACGTTGGCCAGATCGAACTTGAAAATATCGGTTTGAATGGCACCCCGGCAAATGAACGGCGCTATTCCGACGAACGCCTACGCGAGGCGTTTTTTACTGCCCGCGATGTTGCCCGGCTGATGGACGAACTCGGTTTCGATGTGTTGTGGACCGCCGAGCACCATTTTCAGCGTGAGGGCTACGAGGTCTTCCCGAATCTGATCCAGCTCGGCCTCTGGCTCGCCACTCAGACCAAGCGCCTGAAATTCGGTTGCGCCTTTAACGTGCTGCCGATGTGGCATC
>NZ_FYEN01000001.1:0-17727 GCF_900188135.1 Rhodoplanes sp. JGI PP 4-B12
ACTGCCGGGTCGAGCCGCGCCGGGGGGCGTCGTGCAAGCACGATCGCATCCCCGTGGCGGCTCGACCCCTTCTCTCTGCCAGTGCGTTTTACCGCCGCCGATGGCGCGGCGGACGAAGGTTTGCGCATCATCGATTTGCACCGCGAGCGGGTAGTGCTGCGCCGCGCGCACGCCGGGATGCGAATGGCCGTGAACCTGCCGGTCGCCGCCTATCGCGGCGTCGCCATCAGGCTGGATGCCACGACCGAGACGCCGCCGTTTGTTGCGGTTACGCTCGAACATGCCGATGCCGCCCTGTCGCTGCCGCTATTTTGCTCAACAGACAATGACGACATCGTTGCCGAATGGCAGTTGTGGGGCCGCGTGCTCGGTCTACCGCTTCTGGTCGCCGAAGTTGACGGCACCGTGCGCGAAGTGTTCGCGCGGATGGGCCGGCTGCTGATCGCAGCGCCAACTTGGCGCCGTCGTCGCCGCAGCGCCGTCGCGCGCCGGCGTCCGTCCCGGTTGCTGCGCCGGCGGGCAGGCGCGCTTTCGGCCGTGCCGGTCGTGCATCGCGGCGAACGCGAGATTATCGCGCGCGATTAGGGCAGGGCGCCGGTTTTGTCCCGCGCGCGTTATCACCCGCCGCGCTTTCTATAAAAATCAATCGGCATGCATTGCCCCGCGGCGTGCCATCATTCGGTGTTTCCCGGGCACAGCGCAGCATGCAATGGTGCGCTGCTGAACCGGGACCTTTACACACTCGGAGTTTCGGAAAACTACCGGAGGAGGGCTGTTGTTCAGGCTGATCCGGAATTGCGCAAGGACTTTTTAGAATTGGAAAGGCACTGGCTTAAGCTCGCCCGCAGCTACGAACTTGCCGAACGGCTGGCGAAATTTCCGAATCCGCCGCTCCCAAACCGCTAATGGTGTGTGCGTCTCATTCATCCAAGCCGCGGCTCCGCTACGGCAGCATCGCTTTGTGCGAATGCCTTGCGTGAAAGTTTTGCAATGAAAATAAGAGCCCCGGCCGAAGTTCGCTCAACCGGGGCGCTAGTATGATCGGGCTTTGGATTTCGGGGGACGCCCCGCGGCCGCTATCAGCTCAAATATCTATTCCGAACCTTTCGCTGCCAGTCTCAATAGCTGTGCTTACGGTGCTTCGTGGACATGTACATTTTCTTGTGATGCCGGACCGCGGTGGTCTGCGCAGGTTGTGCTGCGGACTGAAGATAGGGTCCAGGTGCTCCGGCGCGAACGCCCGCTGGCGGTTGGTCGCCGGTCGCGGGACCGTTTTGCGCGATCGCAAGTGAAGTTCCACCGACAATCAGCGCCGCGAGAATCGTGAGACTTTTCAAGGCGGTCATCATTGTCCTCCAAAAGCGTCTAGGCTGCGCTCACCCGCACGTGCGGATGAGAATGCTTTGGGAGGCCAACCGTTCCCAAGACGGCGACCAGTGAAGTGGTGCTCAAAAGCGCACGACCGCCTGAAGCACTAGTCCCGCGAACAGGATCAAGCCCGCATCGCGGTCGGATTTGAACACGGCGAGGCAATTGTCGGGGTCGGCGATATCGAGCCGGACGATTTGCCAGGCAAGATGTGCTGCGAAGGCGAATAACCCGAGCGCGAAGACTGATCCGCCGCCGGCAGTAAAGCCGCCCGCACCGATGAGAATGACGGCGATGGCGTAGAACAGCGCAAGCATCGGCTTGGTGCGCGGCCCGAACAGCAAAGCCGTGGATTTGATGCCGATCAGCGCGTCGTCTTCACGATCCTGATGGGCGTAGATGGTGTCGTAACCGATCACCCACGAAATCGAGCCAGCATAGAGCAACAGCGCCGGAAGATCGAGACGGCCGAACGCGCCGGCCCAGCCCATCAGCGCGCCCCAGGAAAAGGCGAGGCCGAGCACGATCTGCGGCCAATAGGTAATCCGCTTCATGAACGGATAGATCGCGACAATCGCGAGCGAGGCGATGCCGAGCGCAATGGTGAAGGCATTGAACGCGAGCAGCACAAGAAGCCCGACCAGCGATTGCGCGATCAGGAATAGCGCGGCTTGCGTGACGCTGACTTGGCCCGATGGAATCGGCCGCGAGCTGGTACGTTCGACGGCGCGGTCGAGATCGCGGTCGACGATATCGTTCCAGGTGCAGCCAGCGCCGCGCATGGCAAAGGCGCCGATAAAGAACAGCGCGATGTGCCAGAGATTGGGCAGGCTCCATCCTGCGGCAATCGCGGCCAAAGCCGATGACCACCAACAGGGCAAGAGCAACAGCCAAGAGCCGATCGGACGATCAAGCCGCGCCAGCCGCAGATAAGGCCGTGACCAGGCTGGGGCGAGCGAGTCGACCCAATTGCCGGTCGCGTCCGCGACCGAACCGGCCGCCCGTTTCATCGCGCCAGCGGATTCCCGGTAAGCGTATCGAACGTGCCGCGGCCGGTCTTGGTGTTCTTTGCGGTATCGACACTCGGCGTCTTTATCGCATCGCTCAAGGACGGCGCTTTCGGGTGCGGTGCGTCGTCGCTGCAGGCCATGGTGCGGAATTTCAGCGATTTCTCGTGATTGGCTTTGGAGGACGTGACCACCTGTTCGGGCACGCCACACCACACCTTATTGTCTTCGAGGAATTTGACGACCGTCGTTTCGGCGGCAACAAAGCTCGTCATCAGCGTACAGAGCTGTTTGCGATCGGCTTTGGCTTTCATGGCGGCGCCGACGGCTGCGCTGCGTTTTTGTGCTTCGGCGGAAAGTTTGCTGAAGTCATTGCACTGCGCGCCTGGAGGCGCCGGAAATTGTGCCCATGCCAGGCGGTCGGTCGCGGCCAAGGTGCAGAGAGCCACGGCCAGGCAGGAGGCCCAATAAAAGGCCCCACAATGCGACAGCGCCCGCGCGCGTTTCATGAAATAGCCCTCTCCCGACCCCGTCGCTCAGGCCCGCGACTCGTTCTCGACCGCAGCGTGTGACTTTGCCCGAAATCCCGCCATCCTTAAAGACTCGCCAAATCCGGCGACAACGCGGCAAAGCACCCGCAAATCGGTCCGTGCGACGCTGTGGTTTACGGTTTAAAACCCGATCGCGAAGCGTAAATCAGCTTAATATGCGGGGCGGATAGCTCATCTCGGCCTCAAATTCACCCTCCGCCGCGAGAGAAGAGTGAGCCCCGCAAGCTTTCTCGCGGCTTCGATCTCGCGTAACTCGAATAATTCGTTACAAGCCAAAGGGAGCGAAATGGGCGACTCAACCCGAAATCATTTTGCTTTAGCGCGCGCCCGACGTGGTCGCAGTGATTGATGAAGCGAAAGCACGGCGCGAGAGGAACAGCATTCGGCCATGCCCGGTTACGATTTTCGCACCACGCGGCTTTACGTCGATGCGCCGCTTAAGGAGGGCGGCGCCGCTGCGCTCGACCATGGCCAGGCCAATTATCTGACCACCGTGCTACGACTCAAAGCTGGTGACAGCATTTTGGTGTTCAACTCCCGTGACGGCGAATGGCGCGCGACGCTTGAGGGCGGCAAACGTGCGGCGGCACTGCGCATCGGCGCCCGCACGCGCGCGCAGACCGCGCCGGCCGATCTGCATTATCTATTCGCACCGCTCAAGTCGGCGCGGCTCGATTACATGGTCCAGAAAGCAGTCGAGATGGGCGCCTCGCTGCTGCGGCCGGTGCTCACCCGTCACGGCCAGGTCGCGCGTGTCAATCTCGAGCGCATGCGCGCCAATGCCATCGAAGCCGCCGAGCAATGTGGCATTCTTTCGCTGCCGGAAATTGCGGCACCGATTGCGCTCATCGAGGTGCTGGCAGCGTGGGAGACGACGCGGCATCTGGTGTTCTGCGATGAAGCGGCCGATCTCGCCGATCCTCTCGCGGCGCTCGCCACCGTCCCACGTCACGCGCCGCTTGCGGTCCTGGTCGGTCCGGAAGGAGGATTTGCCGCGGACGAGCGCGCGGCGCTGCTCAAATTGCCGAATATGGTGCGACTTGCGCTCGGCCCGCGCATTCTGCGCGCCGATACCGCCGCGGTTGCTGCGCTCGCGCTGGTTCAGGCCGCGATCGGCGACTGGCGGTGAATGTTCCAGCACAACTCGTTTTGCCTCCCACGCGAAGCGGCGGGAAAGGACAGGCACTTCGTTATCGCTTGTCAGGATGAGGGCTGGCTAATAATCCTGCCCGGACGATCGTAACAAACGAAACCGACATATTCGCCATAGACGCGATGAATACTGGTGACTTTGGCGAAGCGACCCCATCGTGCGCAGTGATCTGCGGCGATGTCGCGGTAGATCGGCTCGACGTCGGGCGAATAGGGAAAGATGCCGCCGATGTCATTGCCAGTCACTGCCGGACCTGGGCCGGCGAATTCCGCGCCCCAAGCCATAGCGCTGGTACTGGCGCTCAAGCCGGCGGCCAAGACCAACAGGACCAAAACGAGTGCGATCATGATGTTGCGAATCATTAGAGCCTCACAGGCTTCACTCGCGGCAAAGGTTAGAGCCACAGAGCCGGGATTAAAACGGTCTATCCCCTCCGGTCGTTCCAGCGGCTTTACAACATCGAATAGGCGCTTGCCACCATGCCGACCGGCCGCCGATCGGAGGCGTTGAGCAGCATGACGCGGCCGAAGCTGGTATTGCGGCCGATTCGCACCACGCGCGCATCCGCCACCACGTCAAAATTTACCGGGCGGAGGAAATGCGTGGTCTGATCGATCGAGGTCATCGGCCGATACCCATTCCAGGCCGCCGAACAGGCCAGTACCATCGCGGTGTCAGCCAGCGCCATCAGCGCTTGGGTGCAAACCGCGGCGCCGTCGCTACAGACCTTTTTTGAATATGGCAGCCGCACGGTCGCGCCCGGCTGCCAATCCGGCAGCGCCCCGGCGGGTCGCACAGTTTCGACACTTTCCACAAGCAGCGCGAGATCCTGCACCCATGCCGGGAAAACTTCGGTCATCAGACGTCCGGCGGTTTGCAGGCTAAATGAAATCTGCGGCGCCGGGAGCCGGTGCACCTCACCCATCGTAAATCTCCCCCAAAGTTAGCCAAATAGTCCGCCGGCATTGCTGCCGGTCGTTACAACCCTTTGCGCGACAATCGGTGCGACAATCGGTGAGTGAACGACATCGCGAAACTGCGGCGTGGAGTTTCCGCGATGCACGCAGACGCGACGAATCAGATGCAACAAATTACGCGCGACCCCGCGAAGGTCGCGCACGTTTTGCGCGTTCGTAGCGTCCACAAGAAGACTGTGAAAAAGCGATTCGCGCCATCTTTTTATTGCTTTAATTGCCCCGCGCCGGCTGCCGGGACGCTCGCCGTCTGAAATGCCGAAGCTGAAAAGCGAAGCTGGAAAATCGAAGCGCAGGCGGTCCGGGGCTTGACCGGCATCGCTGCCCGCGGCACCGTTATCGGCATTGGCGGGGGAGGGGTCCCAATGTTGCGAACAAGCTCCCAAGTAGACTTCCGGACGGCAGCCGCCGAGCGGGGTTGCGGACCGAAGTTCCGATTTTCCGTGCGATTCGGCCGAGTCGCCTGTTTAGTGCTAGCGCTTGCCCTGTGCGCGGTCTCATCCTCGCAACTGCGCGCGGCGAACTGGTTTGAGAAGAATTTCTGGCTTTCGGGTCCGCGCTATGACCGCACCGTGCCGAGTTGCGATTACCCGCCGGCGCTCGATCGGATCATTGCCAATTTTCGCACTAAGGAATTCCGCTTCTGGAATTCGGAGCTGCGTATCGTCGGCGTCGAAAACATCCAGCAGACCGATTTCTTGCCGTGGGCTGCACAGTCCATTCCCCGCCGCTTCTGCAGCGGAGTTGCCGTCATCAACGACGGCGGTAGAACCCCGATCTATTATTCGATTGCCGAGGATACCGGCATGATCGGCATGGATTGGGGCGTCAACTTCTGCGTCGTCGGGCTCGACCGCAACTGGGCCTACAATCCCGCATGCCGCGCGGCGCGGCCTTAGAGCAAACACTGGCGGGAAACTAAGCCGGCGTCTCGTCCGAGCGGCCGAGCTTGCGTCAATCCTAAGCGAATGACCCTTCCGACGAGGCCTCAGTTGCCAACGCTTCGAGAACGCAATCGCGCAGCAAAATAGGATCGCGCGCCCCGCGCTGAGCGAATTCGATTACCTTCACGGCCACGACAGTCGTCTCGCCGTGATCGTCGTCGCTAAGCCCGAGTGTCTGGCAGACGTCGGCATAGACGCGCGTCATGTTCACGATAGCCTCCGGTTCGAAGGCCTCGTTCTTGAACAGGCGGTAAACGGTCATGCACCCTGCCTCCCACTTGCAATCCCCAAACTAGGCTCCGAATGCGACGCTTTCCAGTCCGCTTCGAGTCGGCCGCGCGACAATCCTCACTCCCCCCGAAAAGGAGGGTCAAGCTGTGACAGAAAGTAAAGTGAGGTGAAGATTTTGTTCTTGATCTGTTCTAGACGCCGATCTAGGCTCGAGGGCGTTGTCGAACGCGTAAAGGGGGGTGGTCCATGACCGGCTTATTGTTGCGTGTTGCGTTGCTTGCGTTGTTGCTCACCCCCCAAGCGGCGACCGCGCAAGACCCGCGGCAGAACGCACCGGGTCAGTTTGATTTCTACGTCCTGTCATTGTCCTGGTCGCCATCGTTTTGTGCTGGCGCCGCCGAGCGCGGCAGCACGGCCGCCGCGGCGAACGCGCAATGCGGGCCACGGCCGTACTCTTTCGTCGTCCATGGGCTGTGGCCGCAATATGAGAAAGGCTTCCCGGAATACTGCCAGCTTCCGGCGCCGCGGCTCGATCGCGCCGTCGTTTCCTCGATGCTCGATCTGATGCCGGCGCCGCGGCTCATCTTCAACGAATGGGATCGCCACGGCACCTGCTCAGGCCTATCGCCCCGCGCTTACTTCGAAACGGTCCGCAAGGCCCGCGCCGCGGTGAAAATTCCCCTGGAATATACCGATCTCAAAGAGCCACTCGGCGTAACTCCAGGCGCCGCCGCAGAGGCTTTCATCAAGGCCAATCCGGGGCTGTCGCCAAGCGCGATTGTGATCGGCTGCGACAGCAAACGCTTGACCGAGGTGCGGCTTTGCCTGTCGAAGGATCTGCATTTTCACGACTGTCCGGAAATCGCGAAACGCAGCTGCAGCCGCGATCAGCTGATTATGCCGCCGATGCGTGGCAGTTGAGCGTGCGGCGCGTCCGCTCATTGCTGCGAGCGGCAATCCAGTTCGGGGCACCGAAAGGATAGGTACTATCAAGCGCTGGGTCCCCGTATTCTTTGGGAAAGGGGCATGTTGTAAGTCCATCCATGCTCTAAATGGGCTCTTCCGTGCTCGCTGTCGTCTGACATGAACTATCAGCACGCGTTTCACGCCGGTAATTTCGCCGACGTCCATAAGCATATCGTGCTGACGCGCATTCTCGTTTATTTGCGGCAAAAGCCGGCAGCATTTCGCGTGATCGATACCCATGCGGGTGCCGGCCGTTACGATCTTCTGGGCCCGCAAGCCGCGCGTTCGGGCGAATGGCGCGACGGCGTCGCGCGGCTATTCGACAAATCGCGATTCAATACATCGCAGTTGGGCGCCAGCGAGAGCGCCCAAGCGTTGCTTGCACCTTACTTTGATATTATTGCGGCGCTTAATCCGAACGGCACGTTGCGGCTCTATCCGGGATCGCCGCAGATCGTCAAGGCCCTGTTGCGGCGGCAGGACCGGCTCGTCGCCTGCGAGCTCGAACCGAACGCGGCGGCGGCGCTCAAACGTGCCTTACGCGGCGAGCCGCGCGCTAAGGCGCTGACGATTGACGGCTGGATGGCGCTTTATGCCAATATCCCCCCGAAGGAGCGCCGCGGCCTCGTCCTGATCGATCCGCCGTACGAAGAGAGTGCGGATTTTCTCCGGCTCTCAGACGCCTTGGCGGAGGCACATCGCAAATGGCCGGGTGGCCTGTACCTGTTGTGGTATCCAATCAAGGCGCGTGAGGCGCCCGACGCGCTTGCCCGGCGGCTGCGCCGGCTCAACGTGCCGAAAATCCTCCGCTGCGAATTATCCTTCGGACCGCCGCGGGCCGCCGGCGTGCTCGCCGGCTCCGGCGTTATCATCGCCAACCCGCCTTATCCGCTGGAAAGCGAATTGTGCACGATCCTTCCCGCGCTGACGCGCCTGTTGGCGCCGGCGGGCGCTTACCGGATCGACTGGCTCACCCGCGAATAGGCCAGCGGGCGCGGCTTATCGCGGTCCGCAGCAACGCGCCTCGGTGCCGTCACGAGTGCCGGAAACCGCCAGAAACGCGGGCTGCTTCCCCACTTTTCCACAGGTCCGAATTGGTTTAGCTTTGTTAGCTGGCTTAGACGTTCCGCCTCCTGTGGGGGGCCGGCGGAGTGGCTGAGGCCGTGGGGGGCTTAAGCTCTTTGCTCGTGTGGATGTCCGGCCTAGCCGTCAGCCTCGACGGTGGCGGCGACGTGAGCACGGGAAGGAGTTTGCGCAATGGCAATGACCGGTACGGTCAAATTTTTCAACGGTGAGCGCGGCTACGGCTTCATCAAGCCCGACGATGGCGGCCGCGACGTGTTTGTGCACATTACCGCCGTTGAACGCGCGGGGCTGAAATCGCTGATGGAAGGCCAGCGCCTCACGTTCGAGGTCGAGCCCGACAAAAAGGGCAAAGGCCCAAAGGCCGTCAATCTCGTCGTCACCGGCTAGAACGACCTGCTGCGCCGCACTTGACCTTTGCCGGTGCAGCACGCATGTGCGTGCGCGCTGCCGGTATCGCCGGAGAGTTTTGCAGGCGCGTTCCTCGACCACTCGATTTCATATGGTGCGGCAATGATGATTCTGCGTTCGTCCCCCGCGTCGCCGTTCGGGCGCAAGGTGCGGATTGCGATCTCGCTCTTGGGCTTTGATGACCAAACGCGAATCGAGCCCGCCGATCCGACGGACTTCTCTGACAGCCTGCGCCGGCAAAATCCGCTCGGCAAAATTCCGGTGCTGATCGCCGAAGACGGCGCCGTCTATTATGATTCCCGTGTGATCGTCGATTTCCTCGATGAGCGTGCCGGCGGCGGCAAGATCGTGCCGCGCGAACCGCGGCAGCGGCTCGCCGCGCTACGGCTGCAGGCGTTATGCGACGGCATTCTCGACGCTTCGATCCTTACCGTTTACGAGGCGCGATGGCGTGCGCTCGAACATCACGAGCAAAAATGGCTCGATCATCAAGCCGGCAAGGTCACCCGCGCGCTGGAAGTCCTTGAATCCAATCCGCCGGTACTCGCGGCCGCCGCGGGCAGCTTGCCCAATATCGGCCAGATCGCGCTCGCTTGCGCGCTCGGTTACCGTGATTTTCGCTTCGGCGAAGGCTGGCGCAACGCGCATCCGCGCCTTGTGGCATGGCTGGACGCTTTCGCTGCGCGCGTTCCGGCTTTCGCGGCGACCAAGCCAACTGGATAACATTGCGTTCGCCCCGGCCGCTCGTGGTTTCATCTGATGTGCTGACGTAAAAAAGCCCCGGTGCGTCAGCACCGAGGCTGCAATGTCGCGCTCTGCCAGACGCTTAGAACTTGTAGTTCACGCCGCCGCGCAGGAGACTGGCGTGGAACGAGACGTTATCGGTGACGAGCCCGGCGCCACAATTCAATCCGCAATTGAAGCTGCCGAGATCGACATAGAGATACTCGACCTTGGCCGTCCAGTTGGGCGCGAACGCGGCCTCCAGCCCGGCGCCGATCGTCCAGCCGGTATTGTCGCTGCTGGTCTGGGCGAAGCCAGGGACGGATGCCTTGATATTGCCGAACGCGGCGCCGCCGGTGATATACGGCATGAAACGATCCGCGGCATAGCCGAGCCGCCCGCGCACCGTTGCCAGCCACGTGTTGCTCGTCTTGCAGCCGGGTGGGCACAGATTTGTAGTCGAGCCGTTGATCCCGGACCAATCGATATCGCCTTCGATGCCGGCGACCACTTGACCGAATTGATAATTGTAGCCGGCGGTGCCGCCGATGAGCCCGCCGCTCACGTTGCGGCTGCCGGTCGAATCCCAGTTCGAACTGCCGAAGCCGCCGCCGCCGTTGATGCCGATGTAAAAGCCGGTCCAATTGTAGATTTGTACGATAGCCGGCTGCGGAGCATAGAACGGCCCCGGCGCCCGGCGCGCTAAATCGGCCGCCGCCGCGATCGCCGTCATTGCCGCGAGCGCGACAAACGCAAACACAACACGCTTCATCTTTGACCTCCATGTACGACGCCGCCGCGTCGCGTTTGGCGGTGCATATTATTTGTCGAAAAGTTATCAGCTAGTGTTGAAAAGCCACAGACGCGCGAGAAGTTGTGCCGGCTTTGTGGCAAAAAATAACTCGCATGCGCCACGATTTTAGTTAGCGAAATCTTGCCGAGTAAAAAATATGGTGAATGAATTTTTAAAATTACTCGCTGCTTCGCAGCAGCGCGTGGATCGACACCGCTAAAATGCGATCGTCACTTCTCGGTGACTGCAGCCAATAATGGATTGGCAGCAAACCTGACGCGGCTCGGATTGAATTATCAAGGCGATATCGTTAATGGGGTCTTATATGTGTCTCAGGCCAGAGGCCGCCGCCTCGCCAACGGGCAGGTAGCCGGGGCAAGCACGATCGCGAGGCCCGGTTCGCGGTTGATTCGCAGATGGCCTTCGCTGACGCTAAATCTACATGCACGAGCATGAGTAGTACTGCCAAACCAGACATCCCCAAGCCAGAGATTGCCCCGGAAACGGAAGTCGCCGAGGAAGACGACGAGCAATCGCTGCCGCAGCCCGAAGACGAACCGGCAAAGCTTCGCTTTGATGAAGAAGAAAGCTCGCTCGCGGCGGGCCGCGCCACGATTGTCCATTACGCCAAGCACGCGCCGTCGCGGCCGGGCGTCTATCGGATGATCGACGGCCGCGGCGACGTGCTCTATGTCGGCAAAGCGAAGAATGTCAAAAAGCGTGTTCAGGCTTATGCCCGTCCAGCCGGGCTCGACACCCGCATCGAGCGGATGATCGCGGCGACGCGCCGCCTCGAATTCGTCGTCACCCGCACCGAGACCGAAGCGCTGCTGCTTGAAGCTAATCTGATCAAGCGACTGCGGCCACGCTTCAATGTGGTGCTGCGCGACGACAAATCGTTTCCCTACATCCTAATCACGTCCGACCATTGGGCGCCGCAAATCCTCAAGCATCGCGGCGCGCGCACGCGGCCCGGCCATTATTACGGTCCGTTCGCATCGGTCTGGGCAGTGAACCGCACCGTCAACGCGCTGCAACGCGCATTTTTACTGCGCTCGTGTAGCGATCCGTTCTTCGAGAGCCGGACGCGGCCATGCCTGCTCTATCAGATCAAGCGCTGTTCGGCGCCGTGCACGAAGGAGATCGAGTTTCAAGATTATTCGGCGCTAGTGCGCGAGGCCAACGATTTCCTATCGGGACGCAGTAAAAAGGTGAAAGACCAGCTCGCGGATGAAATGGAAAAAGCATCGACCGGGCTCGATTTCGAACGCGCCGCGATCTATCGCGACCGCCTCGCCGCGCTCTCCGCGATTCAATCGCATCAGGGCGTCAATCCGCGCGGCGTTGAGGAGGCCGACGTTTTTGCGGTCCATCAACAAGGCGGATTCTCCTGCGTGGAGGTATTCTTCTTCCGCACCGGTCAGAACTGGGGCAATCGCGCTTACTTTCCCAAGGCAGACCGCTCGCTTTTGGCCGGCGAAGTCTTGTCCGCCTTCCTTGCCCAGTTTTACGACGACAAGCCGCCACCGCGGCTGATCCTGATTTCGCATGAGATCGTCGATCGCGCGCTCCTCGCTGAGGCGCTGTGCACCAAGGTCGGCCGCAAGATCGAGATCGCGGTGCCGTCGCGCGGTGAAAAGAAGGACCTGGTTGGGCACGCGCTTGCCAACGCCCGTGAGGCGCTCGGCCGCAAGCTTGCGGAGACATCCTCGCAGGAAAAATTGCTGCGGCAACTCGCCGACACCTTTGGCCTGCCGCGGGTGCCGCGCCGCATCGAGGTCTATGACAATAGTCACATCCAAGGCTCGAATGCGGTGGGCGCGATGATCGTCGCCGGACCGGAAGGATTTCGCAAAAGTCAGTACCGCAAATTCAACATTCGTTCCGCTGACCTGACCCCCGGCGACGACTTTGGCATGATGCGCGAAGTGCTGACGCGCCGGTTCAAGCGGCTCCTGGCCGAGGCGCCGGAGCAAGAACGACACCACGCCGATCTTGTTGCCTCCCCCCCTGTGGGGGAGGCCGATCCGGCGCAGCCGGATCGAGGGGGTCGGTCGAAGGTACCAGCCACCCCCCTCTCTATCCCTCCATCACAAGGGGGAAGGGAAGAGAACGCGGTTCTCGATGCGCAAGACGAATCGCCCTGGCCCGACCTCGTGCTGATCGATGGCGGGCAGGGCCAGCTCACGGCGGCACGCGAAGTTTTGACCACTCTCGGTCTTACGATTCCGATCGCTGCCATCGCCAAAGGGCCGGAGCGCGATGCCGGGCGGGAAACGTTCTTTGTTCCAGGGCGCGACTCGTTCAAGCTGCCGCCGCGCGATCCAGTGCTTTATTTCGTTGAACGCCTGCGCGACGAGGCGCACCGCTTTGCCATCGGTTCGCACCGCGCGCGCCGCAAGCGCGACCTGCGCGAGGCCGGCCTGCAGGAGATTGCCGGCATCGGACCGACCCGCAAGCGCGCGCTGCTTCTGCATTTCGGTACGCTTAAGGCGATCGAACGGGCTTCGTTGACGGACCTCATGGAGGTCGAGGGTATCAGCGGCGAAACCGCGCGGCGCATCTACGCCTTTTTTCATGATGGGGCGACTGCAACGTGATCCACGCAAAATCATCCCCATATACGCACAAGTGACGCATTGGGCCCTGTTGGCCGGGCCGCCCCGGCGCTATGGTGGGGCCATGAATTCGGCCATGGATTCGACCACGACCAGCACGCCAGCCCACGCTCCAGGACACACTCCCGGACATGCTTCCGGACATGCGCCGGTGCGCTCGCGCGCCAATCCGATGGCGTTACCCAACATCCTGACCTACGGCCGCATCGCCGCGGTGCCGTTCGTGGTCGGCTGCCTGTTCTGGCAGAACATCCTCGGTGGCGAATTGTGGCTGCGCTGGCTCGCGCTCGTCGTCTTTATCGTGGCCGGTGTTTCCGATTTTCTCGACGGCTACTTTGCCCGCATCTGGGGTCAGCAATCTTCGCTTGGCCGCATGCTCGACCCAATCGCTGATAAGCTTCTGGTCGCATCCTGCCTCTTGATCCTCGGCGCCGAAAAGACCATTCACGGCTGGTCGCTGCTTGCCGCGATCGTCATTCTCTGCCGTGAAATCCTGGTTTCGGGACTGCGCGAATATCTCGCGGAATTGCGGGTCAGCGTTCCGGTGACCCGGCTTGCCAAATGGAAAACGACGCTGCAGCTCGTTGCTGTCGGTTTCCTGATCTGCGGCGAAGCAGGCGATGCTATCGTGCCGGTAGTGACCGAGACCGGCATCGCGCTGCTGTGGCTCTCGGCGTTGCTGACGCTCTATACCGGGTGGGATTATCTGCAGGCGGGATTGCATCACCTGACCCAGGAGGATGCGTGAAGGTTCGTTATTTTGCCTGGGTGCGTGAGCGTGTCGGAAAAGCGGAAGAAGACATCGATCCGCCTGCCGATATCGCCACAGTGAGCGACCTGGTGGCATGGCTCTCTCGGCAAGGCGAGGGTTATGCCTACGCATTCGAAAATCCCAACGTAGTCCGCAGCGCGATCGACAAGCGCCATGTACGCGCCGATGCACGGATCAACGGCGCGAAGGAAATCGCTTTTTTCCCGCCGATGACCGGCGGGTGAGGCGATCCGCTTGCACGATCGGCTTGCATGTCCGAAGCGACCGAAATGACCGCCATCCTCCGTTTGCAGCGCGAACCGTTCGACGCTGCCGGCGAAGTCGCGGCGCTGACGCGCGGGCGCGCCGATATCGGCGCCGTTGTCACGTTTACCGGGATCTGCCGGGCGGACGAAAATGGCGAACCGATCACCGCGCTTGATCTCGAACATTATCCAGGAATGGCCGAGGCCGAGATCGGCCGGCATGTCGAGGCGGCGCGAGCGCGCTGGCCGCTCCTCGGTGTCACCGTCATCCACCGCTACGGCCGCATCGCGCCGGGCGAGGACATTGTGCTAGTGGTCACGGCGTCGAGCCATCGCGAAGCGGCGTTCGCGGCCGCGGAATTTCTCATGGACTATTTGAAAACCCGCGCGCCGTTCTGGAAGCAAGTGGAAAAGGCGGGCGACGAGGAAGCACGCGCAAAGACCTGGATCGAGGCCAAGTCGAGCGACGATTCCGCCGTCGAACGCTGGAAGTCCGCGTGAGGCGGAGGGAATGCCGATCAAAGGTCTGATCTTCGACGCCTATGGCACGCTCTATGACGTTCACTCGGTGCAAGCTAAGACCGAGGAGCTTTGCCCGGGAAAAGGCGATCTGATCACGCAAGTCTGGCGGCTGAAGCAGCTTGAATATACCTGGCTGCAAACATCGCTGCAGGACTATCGCGATTTCACTTACCTCACGCAGGCGTCGCTCGAATTTGCGCTGCGAGCCGCCGGGATCGAGCCGAGCGAAACGATCACCAAGCCGCTGCTCGAGAAATATCTCAATCTCGATCCTTTTCCAGAGGCCAAAGAGGCGCTCGGCGCATTACAACGCCGCGGCGGCCTGAAGCTCGCTATCCTGTCAAACGGCAGCACGGCAATGCTGACGGCATTGGTCAAAAATTCCGGACTTGATGCTTTTCTCGACGCCACCATCAGCGTCGATGGCGCGCGGAAGTTCAAGCCGCATCCGGATTGCTATGCGCTCGTGGAAAAGACGCTCGGGCTGAAAAATGACGAAGTGATATTCGTTTCGTCGAACAGCTTCGATGTCGCTGGCGCCAAACATTTCGGCTTTAAGGTCGCTTGGATCAAGCGCGGCGGGGCCGCTAACGCCCCGAGCGCTCCAATTGGGCCGGCGCAGATGTATCGCTTGTTGCGCGGCAATGCCGAGATGCTCGGCTACCGGCAGGATTACACCGTCGCCGCTTTGACCGATTTGATCGGGCTGTTGTGAGACGACAAGCGGCCCTTTAAGCCGCGGCGGCCTTGCCCTTCGGCTGAACTTCGGCGCTATAGTCGTTCATCAGCGCTTGCGTGATGCGGCTCGGCGTGAATTTCCAGTTGGCGATCTCGGCCACTGCCGTCACCTCGGCGGCCGTACCGGTGATGAAGCATTCCGAGAAGCTCGAAAGCTCCTCCGGCATGATGCGCCGTTCGATGACCTCGATGTTGCGCCGATGCGCCAATTGTATGGCGGTGGCGCGGGTGATGCCGGCAAGGAAGCAGTCGGCGATCGGAGTGTGGATCTTGCCGTCCTTGATGAAGAAGATATTGGCGCCGGTACATTCGGCAACGCGGCCCTCCCAATCGAGCATCATTGCGTCGGCATAGCCGCGCTGTTCGGCGCGATGCTTGGAGATCGTGCAGATCATGTAAAGGCCGGCGGCCTTGGCGAGACACGGCGCGGTCTTCGGGTCGGGCCGGCGGTACTCGGCAAGGTCGAGCCGGATTCCCTTCAGCCGCTGCTCCGGATCGAAATAGCTCGGCCATTCCCAGGTGGCGATGGCGAGATGAATCTTGTTGTTCTGCGCCGACACTCCCAGCGCCTCCGAGCCGCGCCATGCCACCGGACGCACATAAGCGTCTTTCTGATTATTCTTCTCGAGGACGAGTTGCTTGGCGGCATCGATCTCGGCAACCGAATAGGGAATTTCGAAATCCAAAACCCGCGCTGAATTCTTCAGGCGCTCGCTGTGCTCCGTGCCCTTGAAGATTTTGCCGCCATAGGCGCGTTCGCCCTCAAACACGCAGCTTGCGTAATGCAGGCCGTGCGTAAGCACGCTGATCTTGCATTCGGCGGTCGGGATCAGCTTGCCGTCGAACCAGATCAGGTCAGGACGTTGGTCGAAGGGCACTGCCATGGCATTGCCTCCCTCGCATCGTTATTCCCAATGCGTGCCGTAGTTTGGGCCGCGTTGGGGCTTTTGCACCGAAACCGTAGACCGGCTATGGTCTGCGCCGCTCCGTGAGAGGCGTCGTTGAGACGCATCAATTGGGTGGGGCTCGCACGGCTTTCGCGCGATGAGAGCGGCACAGCCAACGCGGCACCGTCCAGAGTGGCCCGCCAGGAGCGGACCGGCTTCGAAACGATATCGCGCTGGCAACTTAACAACCAAGCCAAAATATGTCAACATGGCTGACCTAATGACCAATATCAGCATCATGCGAAAGTCGCGCTCGGCCGCAGTGCCGGTCGAAACGGTATTGCCCGCGGACGAACTTCATTTTGACCTCATCGAACTTTTGTTCTTCGCCTACCGTGATTTTGTCAGCGATCCGGACGAAGTACTGGTGAAGCTCGGTTTCGGCCGGGCGCATCATCGCGTCTTGCATTTCGTCAACCGCAACCCCGGCATGAAGGTTGCCGAACTGTTAGACGTCTTGAAGATCACTAAACAATCGCTCGGCCGCGTGCTCAAGCAGTTGATTGACGAGGGCTACATCCTGCAAAAGGAGGGCGCCAACGATCGCCGCCAACGGCTGCTTTACGTAACGGCGGCCGGCGCCGCGCTGGCTGTCAAGCTTGCCGGCCTGCAGACCGCGCGCATTGCGCGCGTGCTGGCAGAACTGGGCCCCGACGCGCGCGAGGCGGCGCGCCGTTTTCTCGCCGGGATGATCGATGCCGAGGACCGCGAGCATGTCCTGCGCCTGATTGCACGTTCCGATTCGCTTGCTAACGGCTCGCGGGCGCGCAACGGCGCTCCATGACGCTCGCCGCCGACCCGTCGCAAAAAACGGCGCAAACGCCGGCGCCCAATCCCGCCGATGACGCGCCGCATCTTTTGGTCGTCGACGACGATCGACGCATTCGGGCGCTGTTGTCGCGCTTCCTGCGTGCCGAAGGCTATCGCGTTTCGACCGCCGAGACGGCGCAGGACGCCCGCGCCAAGCTCGAAGGGCTTAATTTCGACCTGCTGGTTCTCGATGTCATGATGCCGGGCGAGAGCGGCTTCGATTTTGCTCGCACACTTCGGGCATCATCGACCGTGCCGATCTTGATGCTGACCGCGCGCGACGAGAAGGAAAGCCGGATCATGGGGTTGGAAATTGGCGCTGACGATTATCTCGCCAAACCTTTCGAGCCCAGAGAATTGTCGCTGCGCGTCGCCAACATTCTCAAACGTGCGCGGCCGCCGCGAGCTCAACCGGTGGAATCGGTGCGGTTCGGCCAGTTCGTATTCCATGTTGCGCGGGGCGAGCTGCGACGCGGCGACGAGGTGATCCGGCTGACCGACCGGGAGCGCGAGATGCTGCGAATATTGACGGCAAGCCCAGGCGAGACCGTGCCGCGCCAGGCGCTTGCCGGTAATGGCGGAGCGGTCAGCGAGCGCACCGTGGACGTGCAGATCAATCGGCTTCGCCGCAAGATCGAGCGCGATCCCACCAATCCGCTGATCGTGCAAACCGTGCGCGGCGTCGGCTATCGTTTGGTGCCGGCGACTTAAGCGGCGCCAACAAGGCAGAGTGGCCATTGAGCGGGCCAACATTGAACAGGCCATGACCAGTCTCGACGATGGCATCGGACGTTTGCGCAATGCCGCGGGTCAATTGGCCGCTGCCGCCGGTGCTATGACGGGCGCGGCAAGTGCGCTCGCGGCGCCGATT
>NZ_FYEN01000002.1:0-16912 GCF_900188135.1 Rhodoplanes sp. JGI PP 4-B12
CGTCCGGTTCGGCCATAATGATCCCGATGTTTCCAAGGGGCCGCCGCACCGTGCCACGTGTCTCCCAGATCATGGTGTCACCCATCGGTTGGTGAAGCACCCCATGCCCCTTCGGTGAAAAAACTATCCGCTCGCAAATTGCGCCCGACCTAACGCAACCCATCAAATTCTCGCTGCATTTTGCATATCCGGCGATGCCTGGACGGCGAGCAGCGGCGAAACTGCTCACGCGCGACGAGGCGCACAGGATTGCAGTCGATAGTGCTGTTTGGCATGAGAGATATATTGCCGGCCAAAAGTCCGGGCCGTTCTTGCCTTTCGGCTTCGGAAGCTGATTCTACCGCGAGTGCATGGTGCCATCATCGCTCATGCCCTCCCCCCGCCCTGGTCCGTCGAGGAACTAGACGCCCTGCTTTGTCAAATTGAAAGCCGCATAAAAAAAAGACCCCAGCATCGGGGCCGGGATCTTTTGTAGAAATCGGGCGCTAGGGGTGTCGGGGGATGGGGAAAAGCGCCCGACATGTCGTTACCTTAGGCCGGCGACTATTCTGAATCTGTATAGAATTGCTCACTCTGAATCGACGGTGGATTGCGGCAAACATCGCCAAGCTGCCGGAGTTACTAACAAATCGGATTTGAACATGATTGAAGCGGGATTCAACTTAGTTGGCTTGCTGTTCACGGGTATCGGTGCGTGGATTGCCTCGCGCGCCGTCATCATTACGCACGAACAAGCCACGCAGCTCAGCGGGCCTTATTACGGTGGCAATAATGCCTTGCGCGACTCGCTTCTGACTCAAAGTCATGCCGCGCGAAAAGGGTTATGGTGCATTGTCGCCGGCACTGGATTGCAGATGGTTGCCCTGATCTATACCCACGCGACGTGGTAACGCGGCAAGCTGCTCAGCCGCCCCGGCGGTCCCTTAGACGCTCGGTGCAGGGTATTGCCGGATTGTTGAATACATGGTCGGGAAAATCCTTGGGCTTCAGCTTGCGGCCAATGCGCTTTTCCAGACAGCCGATGCAAAGGCAGCCGCCCCACGGCTCCATGCCGGCGTTTTTCCATACGGCATCGCGCACGATGTAGATCTCGGAATCCTCAGTGACCGTCAGCGGGACTTCGCCATCGCGGTTCATTAAGAACTCCGCTAGCTCGCGCGGCGCCGCCCCGGGGTTGGTATTGTAGCCGCAGTCAATGCAAGCGTGGTGTTCGGACTGATAGCCCTTGAGGCTTAATGGCTGCTCATCTTTGTGAAGAATGGTCATGGGAAATCATCCCCACTTGAGCCCGGTGACGTCGTCCCACGCAGCGTCGAAACTCGAGCCGACGCCGCGGCCTCTTATTTGGCGCGGCACCTTTGCCGAAGGCCCGGCGCTCATACCAATTTCCCATGCGCCGCCTTCCCCTTGACGGTGAGGCCGAACTCGTCGGGGTCTTTTAGCTGGCGAAGGCACTCAATAAGCTGTTGCTCTTGCTCCGTCAGAACCATATCCATGTTTCGCGCCCCCTGACTGTCCAAAGAAAATCGCGGGGCAAGCGCCTGCCGGCCCCGCGCCGATCAATGATGTAGTCGTATCGCTGCGCCTAGTGCTGCAGCTCGAGCGCGTCGAGTGCCGTCTGCGCTGAAGCAGACTGCTCGAAGAGCCCACGCATGGTCTATTTTGATCAGTTTTAATTTTGGCAGTAGCCCAGGATCACAGCGAATTACATCGCCGTACTGCCGGGACTGCTACAGGAAAGGACCAAGCCATGAGTCGATGGCAAGAACTCGTTGACAACGTACTTACCGATCTGCAGACGGAGACTCCTGGTGCTGGCGCTTTCCGAGTTAACATCGACCAAAAAATCTGGGGAGCCGAACAAAAAGTATCGAAAGCAATCCCGACGACAGCCGACGAAACGACAGTGCGGCGACTTCACGGCTTTCAGCGCGAGCTAATTGAAACATTATCCAAGCAACTGAAAAATGATCCCGCAAACCAGATTTTGCGGGAAGCTCGATCCTTACTTGAAAACCCGTGGCTCCGCGTCACCGAACATCGGCGACCGGACCTAGCGGGCGAACGACATCGCTCCTTTTCAAAAATAGCTCAGACCGCGTGAATAGCCGGGGCAGAGGCGTGGTAAGCCATGAACTAAGCGCCAGCGCGGGGCAAGCGGCTGCCGGCCCCCCGCCGATGATGCTATGCGGATTGCTTTTCCTTTGGAGGTTCAAGCCCCGTTACGCTACAGACCGCCTCGACTAGCGCACGAATGCCCTTCTTGTCCCAATCGAGATCATCGAAAGGTTTATCCCAGCAGTCGCACGGCGCATGAATGGCAACCATAGCTTTGACGCGCAAGCCGGTAAGCGTGTGCACCGGGCTCGCCATGATCTTTTTGGCAAGTTCGCAAGTCTGCCGGTCGAGCGCATAAAACCTGTCGCATACTGCTCCTTGGCTCTTGTTCTTGGCCGCAATCGCAGCCTGAAATTGAGGCCACAATCGTTCGAGCGCTTCGCCAAATACTAAAAGCTCGGCATCGGGATTGTCGCCGGGCTGATTGTCGACTTTTAGGTTGCTCATGACCGCACCGCTGCTTCCTCGTCCACTTCGTCATTTGCTGCATCGCTTGCGACGATCGTTAGGGCGCCGAAAGGATCCTCGGGCTGAGGCAACGCTCCGAGCATTCGTATATTTCGAAAAATCGTTCCGAGCAGGGGATTGCCGTTGTCGTGTTGATATAACTCCAGATCAGCCAAGAGCCATGCTTCTGCCTGCCACGCGAGATCGACGATCGAGTGTGGCTCATGATCGAGCATGGCCTCGGCGACGGCCCATCGCTCATCACTGAGGCGGTCACACTCGGTTTGTCCATGCTCGTCCTTTTCATCATTGTCGGGCATTTCTGCGTAGATTTTATCGCGAGCCACACCTAGTGCTTGCCGGCGGGGATCGTTGTGATCGAGATCACGGTATTGTTCGTCCGTGACGCCGCTAGCCGCATAAAAGCGCCTATCAAATTCATCGCTCCAAAGCGATTCCCGCGCGCTGAATTCCAGGTGCCACGCACGGAAGCGCACAAACCGCTCAATCAGGTCAGGCGGAAGTGTGCATGACGGCGCAGCGGCGGCAGGCGCGGCAAGCATCGGTAATGCGGCTGCGCTGGCTACGAGAGTGCGACGGCTTAGATTTGCATGTGACATGACATTGCTCCTAGCTGTGGGTGAAAAGCACCGGCCAGGCGAATGCCACTCAGTTTTTTGATATGAAGAGTTGGGCATGAGGCGCCGTCCGTGGTGCCTTGCGTCAAGTGGCCGTCGGGCGTTTCTGCGCTCGACGGCTGCGCCTCGAACAATGCGGCGCTAGGAAGAGTCGCGTCAATCAGGCGGCTGTTTAAAACACGCTGTGACACGCTGTGTGACACGCTGTGACACGCTGTGTGACACGCTGAATTCTCGACTTGTACGAGAAATAATTTTTGTTTGATCCACAACGCCGATCAGTATGGCGCTCCGGTCGTGTACGGGCCAGCCGGATTAGGAACATCGGAAACGTAACCACCGCCCCCGCTTCCCATGCCGCGCATGCCACCACTCAAGCCGCCGACAATATCGCCAGCAACAGCGATCTTGCCCGACAGCAACGCATTAGACGCCGCCGAGCGCAGATAGGCGGCGTCGGCTTCCTGTTGCTGCACTTGGCTGAGAATATTTGTAACGGCAATGGTCTTTTGTTCTGTTCCAACTTGTTCGGCATAATCGCGCACCGCAACGCCCGTTGGCGATGTCGGGTTGGCCCGCGCCGCCGCCCGCACCGCATCGATATTGCCGAGCGTGATATTGAGATTGCGCGTTATCTGCGCATTAGTCTGTGTGGCTTTCAGTTCGCCGTATTCTGCGGCGCGCTGCAATTCCTCGGCCTTGAACGTGTCGCCGGCCGCGATGCCTTCGGCTTTGGTGTAGTCGCCATAGGCTTGTAGACCGATGGCCCCTAGAGATAATCCAGCCGCCGCCCCGCCCGCACCCATTTTATGTCAATCCTCGTCTTGCAAATTCGATGATGGCGAGACTTTTAACGGCCGCCGCTATCGAATGATCTGGAATATTTGAGCCGATGCGAGCGACAAACGCAGTCGCCGCGGCCCGCGAACACAGTGAGTTAGGAGACTTTCTCAGGATGTCCTCGATTGCCTCGCCGATTTGCTCCCGATACAGATCGAGCAACCTCGCTTCCTCGATCAGCACATCAAGGGGTTCATCGAACAGAATTGCTTTCTGCGAGATCGTGGTCATGTCACCCGGCCTCGTGTCGTTTGCCAGCGCGCGATCGCGGCGCGGCGGCCGAGCTCGCTAGCTTGGCGAGGCGTAAGATTCTTTCGGCTATTCGCGCCGCCTTTCTTGCCTATTTTCTTGAGGAAACGGCGGGTCAACTCAACATGCACAGCGCCGCTACGCACGCTCGATTCATTGCGCTTCGGCAAGCGATCGCCGACCAGCGCAATCGCTTCTGGATCCTCGACCATGACCAGCTTCACGCCGAGAATTGTCAGCAATGGACCAAGCGAAAACATGCCGACACGGCGCCGCGGATTCGGTCCTAAAAGCCACTGGATATAACCGCGCGGCAATCCGGCAACATCTGCCGTATCCTCGCTGCCAACCGCGAATGCGCGTTCCTTCGCACGCATCCGCATTGCTTCAAGCATGCCACCGTAATCACTAAAGGAAGCGATAACGCTTTGCTGCGCTTCCGTAGCTTCTGCTAATTGCTGCGCCACTGCGGTCAGCTTTCAGCTAAGGATTGCTCGCACTAGCGGTATAATTGAACGAGGCGACTACGGTATTAGGCGCGCCAGCAGCGCTTGTGCCGAGAACATTCTGCGAGCCGGACTTGGTGCCCTGTTGCGATTGTATCTGTTGCGCGACGAGTCGCAGCACACGCGCGAGATAGGCGGCTTCCGACGATTTCCTGTCGTGGACCGGATCGGTGACGGTGACGGTGAGTACGCTCATGCCGCCCTCGGATCTTTCCACGGCGGCATTTTGCTCTGATCGACTTCACGCGCTCGCTTGAACCGCTCGGCCGCCGACAATGTGGACGGCGGAGGCCCAGCGCCGGGTATCGACGGCTGGCCTTTGAGCCACTCATCGACAATTTTCGCGGCGGCGGCGACGTGGGGCGGTGGTTGGTTGTTCGTGCTGTCGGTCATGGTTGCAGCTTACCTTCGCACCTCAATCTCTCTTCAACCTCACGGCGCTCCTCCGCATTCAATTTTTTCGGTTTGGATGCGGCGCCGAATTTACCCCCAGGGCGTTTCCGTAATAGGCGCGGTCGCGATGGCGTGTTGCCGAAGTTCCTAATCCGCGCAAGGGCACCACCGGACATCGCATCAATCCGTCTGCGAACGGGTAAGCGTTGTGCCGGCGCGAAATTCTTGGCCCTGCGGGTCATGGCGCACGTTGACGGGAACGGTGCGGCCCTCGGCATCAGTCTCTGTCGCGTGGAATTCATCTTCGACATAAGCCGCTCGTGTCATGCCGCTGGTCCCGATCGGCGTATCCCGCCTATTGCGCCACAGCCCAAGTTCTTTCTCGCGTTGGTCGAGCAGATCCGAGCGGGCATCTTGGCCGCGCTTGACTCCTTCGGCCGCCAGAATGCGCCGAGCCGCTGCCGCTGTTTTGCGCTCGCTTTCATCGTCGCGCGCCTTGCACGCCGCGATGTGCTCGGCTTCTCCTCACAAATTCCGCTGTCGCTCGTTTTAACCGATGAGCTGCAGCCTCATAATCGCCAATGGCCTTCGCCACCGTCTTCGGATTGTTAAAAAACTTCAAAAACTCTTTCGTCACCGCAAACATTTCTGGCGGAAATGGCATTGTCGGTTCGGTGATTTTGTCGCTCATGCGGCCACCCCTTCGCCCTGGTTTTCAAGCGCCCGCGCCAATGCAAGCCGGGCGAAGTTAGCAACCGAGCGGTGCTCACGCTCAGCCGCCGATTTGACCCGCGCCAACATTTCGGAATCGACCGGGACCGAAATTTGAGGCTGTTCCCGCTTTTGCGCGTTCTCACTCATTCCGCAAATCCTCGTCGTGGTGTTTCGCGTAAATTGATAGAACTTGTTTGAAGCTGGCAACGTACCGTCGCGAAGTTCTGGCACTCCAAAAAATTCGGAGGTCTCATTTCTAAAATGAACGCTCAATTCTGGAGCCGCGCGCGGAACTCGAAACTTTTCCTGCCGGTCGCCTCTCAGCGGCGTCGGCCGAATTCCGACGATCGCAGGAGTGCCTTGTTACAGGTCGTGACATGCTGCGGAAACCAAGCAAATACGCGTGCATGTACGCGCGCGCGCTAAACCTTCGCCTTGCTCGCATGACAGGACGTGACAAGCTGACTGCCGATCGAGGCTGCGGCGTAGGATGCCCTGCGCTGACTCAGCCGTGACCGCTGGTGAGCGTTTTGCACGATCAGGTGACGGAGGAAGGCGCGCCAATCATCGGCGCATATTGGCTGCGTGTTGGACATGGACAGTCACCTCAATCCGAAGTGCCTGTGTTTTGCGGATTTCCATGCATAATGCTCGCTACGTTACCGCTTTGTCGGGGCGGTATACGGGTCAAAATCGAAGATTGGATCTCCGTTCGCGTCGAGCCGGCGTCCGTGGGCGTCACGCCTTGGCTCGTGCTCGATAGCGGGCGCCGGCTTTGCGTCGATCGTCACGGGCTGGGGGGCGTTCGATTGTTCGTATTTACCACGCGGAACGATGCAAATAACGATGCCCGGTGACGACGCATTCAGCGGACGCGCCGTTGCCTCTGCGTCGAGCTGTTCCAGCGCGCGGACCGCAGCGACCTGCGCCATGCTATTTGCCGATTTGTCACGGACACGCTGCAAGGCGCCTTCGTTTCCGGCACAGATGGCCTCTCGAAAGGCCCTCCGCTCGCTTCGCAATAGCGCCCGCACCTCGGCGCGGTCGAGATACCTGCGCATCACATCGGGCTTAACGCCGGCTCGTTTCGCGGCTTCGATGAAATCGAGCGGCGCGCAATCAGGATCATCAACCTCACCATAGACCATCAGCACGATCGCAGCGCGCACGGATCGCGGAATCGGCCGCGGGCGCTTCAACTCGCGCGAACCGGATGCTGTGAGCGGTGGATTTGCCGGCATTTTCGAAAACCTATTCGATTGCTGCGCGCTCAAAGTACCTAATTCTCGCCTTCTCAGGTTGTCCGATGATTGGCAACGTGCTCTCGCGCTGCGGATTTTGGCGGACGGCCTGTCCTGTTTGCGTGCCATCGCATGGCACGGGTCCGGTGCTCCACTCCAGTGCTCCGTCCCTAAGGGGACTGGAGCAACTGGAGCACTGGAGCAGAACCGAGACCTTTGAGGCCGACTGGTTGCTCCAGTTTGCTCCAGTTGTGCTCCAGTTCATTGCATTGTGAATAATTCGTCTTCGGTGAAACCGTTCGTGGGGATTTCCGGCTGGAACGGTCCGGGCGTGTAGAACGCGCGCTGCCGGCGATCGTCGCCGGTTCGCTGTTCGGTGGCCAGGACCTTGTTTTTTGTCCACTGCTTGAGGATTTCTTTTATGCGGGCAATGTCCTTGGCGTCGCCTTCGGGGCCGCGGCCGTCGTGTGTGACGTCGAGGTGCAGGTGTTCTGCCAGCTTGTAGCCGAGCCAATGTGGCGATCGACTGTCGGCCCGATATGCTCCAGTTGTGCTCCAGTGGCGCGCCAGTTCCATGTCAGCCGTGGTTATGCCTTTGAAGGGGTCCGGCGGCTTCCACGAACTGGAGCACGCAACTTGGTCGCCGTTGGGCAGATTTTCGATGAGCAGTTTCATCCATTCAGCCTTGCCGATGGGCCCCATATTGGCCTTGCCGTTGGCGACGCGGATGTGCAGTCGGCGATCGGCTTCGACGATGCCGAGTTTGGTCGCTTCCTCGGGGGACATGAAATTGAGCACCCGAGCGGACCGCACCGCCCAAATGACGGCCGATGCACCGCGGGCGTCTTCGACGACTGTTTCGGCCTGGCCCGGTTTGGGCTTGCCGGGGTGATGAAAAACTTCGGCGGCTGAGTTGGTGTTTGCAACGATCGCGCCAAAGCCTTCCTTGATGACAACATCCATGGCGCCGTTGTCATTTTCCGGCACGCTGTGAAACGAGATAAGGGGATCGACCATCAGTACGTCTAGTCGATTGTCCCGAAGAAACGCTTCCAGTTGCGCGACGGCGCCGGGATCGAGCCTCGGTGCGTTCCTGACCATCATCGCAATCCTAATCGGCTGATCGCGGACTGATTTGACAAACAGTCGGCCACCGAGGTCGGATTCGGTTATGCCGTAGCACTGGCACGTTGCGGCCACCCGGCGATCGAGCTCG
Source organism: Rhodoplanes sp. JGI PP 4-B12 (assembly GCF_900188135.1). Lineage (NCBI taxonomy): Bacteria > Pseudomonadati > Pseudomonadota > Alphaproteobacteria > Hyphomicrobiales > Nitrobacteraceae > Rhodoplanes > Rhodoplanes sp. JGI PP 4-B12. The sequence goes on from NZ_FYEN01000002.1 coordinate 8,363, forward strand.
TCCTGATCTTCCTCGCCATTGAGCAGGCCGACGCGCAGCGGCTCACACAGCAAAGCTTCGCCGGTTTTGAGATTGCGCCCTGCCGTCATCGACACGGCCTCGTAGATTGCGAGTGTGGTCTTGCCGCGGCCGCCGGCTGCGATCGTGGCACCGACGGCGCCCCGGATGTAGTGTCGACCGTAGAGATAGCGCCGCGGCGGGATTGTCTCTGGATCCCGCCACCATGGCTTGCTATCGATCGGCGCTTTCTCCTCGCTGCGGGCTTGAACTATCGTGCTGCGGCTCTTCGCAGGCGCCGGTTTGTGATTAGGCGGCCGCGTCTCATCCATCGCGGCGCAAAACTCTTGTTCAAATTTAGTCTCAACCTTCGCCATGGTTCACCGGAAGGGATTGCGGGCGAACAAGCCCCACCTGATTAAATGCTCAATGGTCTCGCCGGCCGCATAAGGCGGATGATCACCGAGGTCGGCGAACAAGCCCGTATCGATCGCAAGCTGCCGAAATTCATCGTGGATGACGTCGGTTGCGGCTAATTTTCTAGCTGCTCGCACCGCGGCCCAAAACGTTCGTGCGCGCTCCGTAATTGGGCCCGTTCGCTCCAGCTTTGGCCGCACGTAATCGATGGCCTGGGCCAAATGATCGACGGCACGCGACTGCGGTTCGAGGCCGTCCTCGGCTATCTGCGCGATGCTCATAGCGAGCCGTCCTGTATTGCGCTCAGCGTTCAAAACGGGATCTCATCGTCGAAGGCAACACCGTTGCTCGGTGTGGTCGATGTCCGTGCCGGCGCACTGTTCTTCGGTTTTCGATCGGGCTTATTGCGGCCGATGCGGTGCGTTGGCTCACATCGGAAGGCAGCAACGCTCAGCCCGTGGCGTTCATTGCCATCGGCGCCTTGCCAGGTGTCGAGTTTGATGGTGCCCTCGATGTAGCAGCGGTCGGCCTTTTTCAGTTCGGCTGCCTTCTCGGCGGCTTTGCCAAACACGGCGACTTGTACCCACTGCACCGCGTCGTCTTTGCCGACGCCAACTCGCAGCCGCACCCAAGGCTTGCCGGCTTGCGATGTTCGCTGTTCGGCGTCGGCGGCGATAAACCCGTAAAAGGCGCAGTCGATCGACATCGGCGATCTCCTAATTGATTGGACGATCGCGCGAAGACTTGCGTGCGACTAGGGCTGCGGCTATATCGGGCGCCTCGACCTGCAATCGAAACCGCCTTTGCCCCGGCCCGTGCAAAATCCCGCGCGGGTCGTGGTGTTTTAGGCGGCTGCAACTTCCATCTGCTGCCGCCACATTGCGGCACTTTCATCGGAAATTAGCTTCCGACCAAGGACCGCCATCTCGCGCGGGCCTTTCCCCTCTTTTTTCAGATTGTAGTAGGTTGCCCGGCTGATGCCGTGAAGCTGGCAGAATTCCTCGATCGAAAAGGCTTTCTTGCCGGTCACGCTTTGATTGATCGTTTCCATCTTGGACTCGTTCGTGTTGATTTGAACACAAACGAAAGATGATCTATCGGGGCTTTAATCCAAGCGACATTTTCCGACATTAGCCGACATTAGCCGACACGATCGTTATTTCCCCTTTGGCCGGCTCCTCAAGTGTCGCTGTATTGCTCTCTCAAGGGCTTCCTCAGAGGCCGGCGGTACGTAGCCATGGTCCAATAGGTACTGGTTAATTTGGCTATTTCGCCCGCTCGCTCTCTGCCCTGCTGGAAAGCCGTCCGGCCAGAGGTTATCGATCGCTGCTGCGATGCCGCTTTCGATGGGTCGCAGTCGCGGGCGGTCAGAGCTATCCGGCGCCGAACGCGAAGGAGGAAGCTGGCAGGCAGTTTCAAATTGTTCCCTTACTGCTATCACGCTCGTCAAATACATCTGCCATGTCATCTCGCCGGGGCTTACGCGCTCGCCTCGCAGCCGCGCGCTGTAAGCACTGACCATCTTTCCGATGTCGCTAACGACTCGTTCCAGGTCGCGGTCCGTGAAGAGCACAATGATGCCATCCCCGATCGCCTGCTGTAATTCTTTCCCCGCCTCGTGGGTTGTTCGCCCGTTCCGTATCAACTCGTCGACCATCTCAACGACGCTGATCGTTGTGCCCCTGTAGCCCATATGCGCCTCCGCTGGCGCCCGCATTGTGGTCGACGCGGAAGGCCGATGCGGAAACCGGCCTTATCGGGTTGCAATCCCTATCCGCGTCGATCTCGATTACCTGATCGCCGCGACGTTGCTGTCAACCTTGAAGCCGAAGCGCGGTGCGTTCTTTCGGATTGCCTCAGCAACGTATGAAGTTGAAAGGTGGCCATAGTGCTTCTCAACCATGCGCGTGTCGGTGTGGCCGAGATTTTGCGCCACGACGAGCAACGCCGCGCCGTTCATGACGGCGTGAGATGCGTAGGTGTGGCGCAGGCAGTGGAAGTTTACCGCCGGCTTGATCTTCGCCCGGTCGCTGGCCTCTTGCATCGGCCTAGCCTGATCGGACTTCTGCCACGCTGTACCGTCGGGTTTTGGAAAAAGCAGGCTCTTCGGGTCACTGCGGTCAAGGGCGGTCTGCTTGAAGAAGCGCACGCCCTCGTCGGTGAGGTGAACGTGGTAGACCTTTTCGGTGCCATCACCTTTCCTGCTGGCCATCCTGACGGTGCCGGCGTCACGGTTGAAATCCGCGACAACCAGGCGGGCCAACTGCCCATATCTGCCGCCAGTCAGCAGCGCCGCCTGCACCATCGGCCGAAACTTGATGTCGACGGTGTTGGCTAGACGGTGAGCGTCCGCCACCTCGAGGTAGCGGACTCGAGCTTTATCCACACCTTTGTAGGGGGTGATTTTTCGCCATGCGGCATCGCTCGGCACCTTCTCGTTCGCAAATGCGAGATTGAGTGCAGCGCGAAGGGTTGTCCATATTCGATTGGCCGTGCTGCGCCGCGCGCGCCGATCGTCCTCGAGTTCGTCCGCGGTGGCACCTTCGGGCGCTGGCCGGTGCTGCTGCTTTTCCCCCGGCTTGGTTCGGACGCGCGGCAAAGACTTGGCAATACCGTTGCGCCAGTTTCGTAAATCGTCAGCGGGCAACTTGCCGACTTCCATTTTTCCAAGTTTTGGGCGGATAAATGCCGCGGCTCGGCCTTTGGCGTCCTGAATTGCTCTCGCTGATCTGCCTTCACCCTCGAGCCACTTGAAATAATCATCGAGCGCGTTGTTGACGGTATAGGGGCCGCTCTTGCCGGCGGCGGCGTGGGCCCGGCGCTGCATGAGCTCCCGCGCCTTCTGTTGGGCCTGCCGGAAGTTAAGAATGGCGACGCCATCGGCGTCGGTACGGTCATCGGCGCCGCCGTCGAGCGTTTCGACCTCGTACGCTTGTCCGCCGACATAGTGGCGGACAACCCACTTGCCGGCCACAGCGGGACTCCCGCGGCGGCCCCTTGGTTTGCGGTAGCCGAGATGGAGTCCCTCCTCGATCGCGCGGTAGTAGGGCTTCCCACGCGGTTTAAGACGCTCTCTGGCGGCGCGGCTTTCGAGTGAAGCATCACGGATTGTGCGTGCCATCTGAAGATCCCCCGCAAGGCGGAAACCGCCCGTGTCCAACAGATGTCCAATATACGCGGGAGAATAGGCTTAGACAAGCCTGGTCAGATATGGCCGATTATTCGACGTTATCGGTAATTCTTTAGACGGCCTTAGACGGCGTTAGACCTGTTAGCGGCCCTTTCACAGCGGAAACACGGGTTCGATTCCCGTAGGGCGCGCCAATGATCTCAAAGACATAGCCGACGAAATCAGGCGTGGGTCCAAAATGGATCCAATAAGCAGCGCGGAAATCGACATCGACGCGGAACGGGTTTGTGCATCCACGCAACGTGGCGTGGATAACAGTAAACCTCGCCGAACTGCCGGCGCTACTACGCAAAGCTTATTCGTCGTCGGGCAATTGACGCGCAAGCCACTCAAAAAGTCACTCAAAAAGTCACTCAAAAAGTCACTCAATATGGATAGCGCCCTCGCAACTTCCTCGGTGGATGCGGCCCGGGTGGCGGCTGGTATTGCGTATTTGGCTGGCAAGCCGAGCCCGCGCGCGGTGTCCATGCATTGTTGAAATGTTGTAAAGCCGCAATTTGTGCCGCCCGCCCGACCGCTGTAAATCGCACACCACGGATAGTTTTGCGCCTCGGCACGCGTGCCTCCTGCAACGGCAGCGACATAAGCTCCCAACAAGAGCAGCAAAATCCTCATAGCTACCTCCATCGACCGAGGCACTGAACTATTGACCCTGCACTACGGGTATTTATTCGGGGCGCTGCAAAGTCACCCCCGATGAGTAGCGCCGGATCGCGTCTCATTTACCTTTGATTAACCATCTAAGCCTATGGCTCGGCGGCATGGACGCCGATGCCCCCCCATCCGCACTGCCCGTTCTGCGGTTTGCCGATGCACTTCGCTCGCCCTGCTCCTGATGTGAGCGCGCACGGCGTATTGCAAGCTTTCGACTGCAGGTGGTGCGGCGTCGTGCTCAACGTGGCGCCCGGCGCGGAAACTTTGCAGCTCGCCACACCCCCATTGGCGCCCGGCTAAGTTCAGTATGGATGGCGACGTTGCGGGTGCGGACCCGGCGGCGGGACGTATTGCGTATTCATGGTGCAAAATGAACCGAGACCCCGCGCTGTCGCCATGCACTGCGCAAAGCTGACGAAGCCGCAATTCGTTCCCCCGCCCGCGCCGCCGCCGTTATAGAGAGCGCACCACGGATAATTTTGCGCCTGTGCTGGCGTGCCGAGCGCAGCGCTCGCGGCGATAAGGGTAACTGCCGACAGCAATAATCTCATAAACATTGCTCCTCTGTTTGAATCGACTTTAAATCGACTGGCGTTCAGCACTTATATCAACAATGGGCGCAACCGACACATCACATCCGATCAAATCGCCGCTGACGCACCGCACAATTTCAAACAAGCGTTGGATCGTTACCCACATTCTCCGCTAAGCGCTCACGTCGCGGACGCAAATCTGTCTTGCTGCCGCCACGGAATGATTCTAGCCTTGTCGATGGGCAGAGGGTGTGGTTCAGGGAGGAAAGAATCATGGCTCTGCATGCCGAGACGGCGGCACGGACGCGCTTGGCGACCTACAGCAAGAACCATTGTCCGCAATGCGGCGAGTGGCTGCTCGCGCCCGACTGGTCTGAATATTTGAACGAGCGCTGCGTGCGACACACGTGGTCTTGCCAAGACTGCGGCTACCAATTCGAGACCGCGGTATTCTTCGCTTTGCGTGAAGATGATCAGCGCGCCGCAGCCGCATAGGCGTGCCGCGCGCCTTTGAAATCGGTGATCTCTGTCCGATCGGGGCTCAAATAGTTGGGCCCGATCGGCGATTTGCCGTGGCCGCCGGGTATGTCGAGCACATATTGCGGCTGGCACAGGCCGGAATAGCGCCCACGTAGCGCGCGCATGATCTCCTGGCCTTCGGCGATTGTCGTGCGGAAATGCGCGGTGCCGGGCGCCAGATCGGCATGGTGCAGGTAATACGGTTTGATCCGACATTCGACCAAAGCGCGCATCAAAGCGCCGAGCGTGCCGACGTCGTCATTGACGCCGCGCAGCAGAACTGACTGGGACAGCATAGGTATGCCGGCGTCGATCACGCGGGCGCACGCGGCGCGCGCCCTCTCGCCAAGTTCGTGGGCGTGATTGGCGTGCAAGACTAGAAAAGTCGCTTTGCCGGTGCGCAGCGCCCGCACCGATGCAGCAGTCACTCGCTCCGGCGCCGCGATCGGAACGCGCGTGTGAATGCGAATGACTTTCACATGATCGATCGTGGCAAGTCGCGTCATCACATCTTTCAGACGGCGCGGCGGCAGTAACAGCGGGTCGCCACCGGTCAAGATCACTTCCCAGATCTGCGACGTGCGGGCGATGTAATCGAGCGCCGTTGTAAGCGCTGCGCCGGTCAGCGCGCCGCGTCCCGGCCCGACCATCTCGCGGCGGAAGCAGAAACGGCAATAGACCGCGCAGGCATTGACCAGTTTCAGAAGGACGCGGTCGGGATAGCGATGAACCACGCCGGCGACCGGGCTGTGCGCCTCGTCGCCGATCGGATCGCCGTTTTCTTGTGCGTGCGTTTCGAGCTCGCGCTCGTCCGGAACAAATTGCCGTGCAATCGGATCGTGTGGGTTCGCCGTGTCGATCAAATCGGCAAGCGCCGGCGTGATCGCCACCGCATAACGCGCCGCGACCTTTTGCAGGCCGACAAGCCGCTCCGGCTTTATGACTTGCGCTTCGACAAGTTCGGATGCGCTACGCAGGGTTTTGTTTCTTGCCGGCATGGCCGAACCTCATTTTCTCCGATTGCTTTTCGCCTGACACCTTAAGTGTCATGGCGTCAAAGAGTCATGGCGTCAAAGCGATGCGCTTTCTACTGCGACGGATCGTCGAGCGGTGTCCAGAGCACTTGATCGATCCGCCACGCGCCGGTTGCCAGCATGACAAGCCGGTCGAGACCCAGCGCAACGCCCGATGCTTCCGGCATAACGGCGAGCGCGGCGAGAAAATCGTCGTCGAGCGGATAGCGCGCGCCGTAGCGCCGCTCCTTCTCGACCATCTCCTCTTCGAGCCGCCGGCGCTGCTCGGCCGCATCGGTCAGTTCGCCAAAGCCGTTGGCGAGTTCGATGCCGCAGACATAAAGCTCGAAGCGTTCGGCGACGCGCGGATCGCGCGCCGGTTTAGCCAGGGCCGAGAGTACCGCCGGATATTCGTCGAGGATCGTGGGCCGGCCGATACCGAGATGGGGCTCGATCCGCTCCACCAAGACGCGGCTGAAAATATCGGCCCAGCGATCGTCATCGGCGATGCGGATGCCTGCAGCTTGCGCCGCATGTGCAAAATGCTCGCGAGCCGCCGCCTCATTGTTTAAGGTCGCCAAAAGATCGATGCCGGCAAAGCGCGCGAAAGCTTCCGCGACCGTGAGCCGATCAGGAGCAGCAAACGGGTCGCTCGACCGACCGCGGTAAGTGAACTGCGCCGCCGCCGCGGCACGCGCGGCCTCACGCAACATCGCCACGCAGTCGTCGATCAGCACGCCATAAGGCTCGCCGGCACGGTACCATTCCAGGAGCGTGAATTCGGGGTGATGCAACGGCGTGCGCTCGCGATTGCGAAACACCTTGGCGAATTCGACAATGCGCCGCTCGCCGGCCGCCAACAGCTTCTTGCAAGCAAATTCCGGGGACATCCGCAGATAAAGTGGCGCCGTCCTGCCGTCCGTCGTCACGAGCGCCGTGGCGAAGGCGTGCAGATGGGTCTCATTGCCCGGCGAGATCCGCAGGGTTCCAGTCTCAACCTCGACGAATTCGCGACTGGCGAACCAGCTGCGCAGCGCCGCCACAATGCGGCTGCGCGCCAACAGGATCGGCCGCCGGTCGGCATGAACGTGAGGCGCCCAAAAGCGCGAGGAGGACGGCGGAACGTGCGGCATGTCTTGGTGCGGCATGTCTTGGTGCGGCATGTCTTTGTGTGGCATGTCCTTGTCCAGCGGTGACAACAGAAATAGCTAGCGGTCAGGCTCAAGATCAGTATGGTGCGCCAAGAATCCGAAAGCCAATCCGAAAGCCAATCTGAAAGCCATTGATGTTGAGGAAGCCGTGAGAGTCATCGCCAGTTCGTTGCGCAAAGGCAATATCGTCGAAATCGACGGCAAACTCGGGGTCGTCATGGCCGCCGAGAGCATCCATCCCGGCAAAGGCACGCCGGTGACCCAGCTCGATGTCCGCCGCATCAGTGATGGAGTAAAGGTGTCGCTGCGCTTTAAGACAACCGATCAGGTCGAACGTGCCTTCGTCGAGGACCGCAAGCATCAATTCATGTATCAAGACAGCGACGGCTTTCATTTCATGAATATGGAAAGCTATGACCAGGTGGCGGTGCCGGCCGATATCATCGGCGACCAGACGGCCTATCTGCAGCCGGAGATGGAGGTGACCATCAGCCTGCATGAAGGCGTGGCAGTCGCCATCGAACTGCCGCCCAAAGCGGTACTGGAAGTGGTCGAAACCGAGCCGACGATGAAGGGACAGACCGCATCGTCCTCCTATAAGCCGGCGCTGCTGTCGAATGGCGTGCGCACAACGGTGCCGCCCTTTGTCACGACGGGGACCAAGATCGTCGTGATGACGGCGGACGGCAGCTATGTCGAACGGGCAAAAGATTGAATTTTGTTCACTGTTCACCGATTTTCCGATTTTTATCTGAATATTTATTCATCGCGCGGCGGACGCGGATCAAAAAAGCCACTTCGCGGGTTGGCATGACGGGCATTGATCGCGATAGTAGCGAGTCTCAAAATCGGGATTTGACGCTTGCGCGTGTCGAGCAAAATTCACGACTATCTGTTCGCGGCGGCGCTCGCCGGCCCGATGTTACTTGCGCCGCTTGATGCCGTATTCGCCGGCTGCAAGCCGGATCATTTCCGCGCGCCATTTTTTATCAAAAGCATGGGCGCCTGTTCGTTCGATTCCGAGACATTGAGTTTCGCCGGCACTCCGGTGCAACAAGCGATGTGCTTAATGCGCG
>NZ_FYEN01000012.1:0-10271 GCF_900188135.1 Rhodoplanes sp. JGI PP 4-B12
AGTTCCTGGAATGGAACCACCGCGTCAAGAATTAGAAAAAACCTTCGGCTGCAATTATCCGGTAATGCCAACTTTTGAATGTCTGCTTACCCAAAGATGGGGTAATCGGCCGGCGAGCTTGTGGATAGCTGAAGATTTTGGGTTGTCCTTTCCGAAAATCATATCCGGACATATTGATGAATCATCATGCTTCACCGACACTGGCTCCTGCTCGCGCTTGTCCGGGGTCTATTTCGGCGTCGGTCATGACACGATGCTTTAGTTGGCGGTTGTGTCCAGTAGCGCCGTCCGGGCCGCGCCGAACTTTTCGATCTTTGAAGTCCTGGCCGTTGTCTCGGTAAGCCGAAATAGGCGAGCAGGGCAGGGGCGATGCTTGGACGCCATGGTGGAGTCTAATCGAGTGGTTGCGTGAGCCCAACTGCGCGGCAAAAGTCGGGCGCTGGGAATCAAAGGAGAAATTCCCTGTTCGGAAAATAGCATTCCCTGTTTTCTCTCCAAAAATTCCCTGTTCCAATGTCCAGGGAATCTCATCGAAAGTCCCCGAATTCTAGGCTCACTCCAGCAGTGACCCATGCTGCAACGGCTCGGTTCTCGTAAATTTCCCTGTATTTTTCCCTGTTAGCAGGGAATTTGGGCCGGAGACTGGTTCGCTAAGGACTGCGTCGTCAGCCAGCCAGACTTAGCCGTTTCCGAATATCGATCCCGGACTTGCGGGCGAGACCGGCATTTCGGGCGATTGAGGTACGGTGTAGGGATCCGATGGATTGAAAGTTGGCGCGGGCATGGAAGGAGCGCCGTCCAAGATCGGGCCGCCAAATCCACCCTGTATGTGACTGCCCGGCATGTGAGTACTGTGAAACCCACCGCTTGCATTACCGATGCCTTCGGCAGCGTGTGCGTGCGTGGCCATCGCCGTTCCGAACGCAATTATGGCCAGGAGTACCATTGCATTGCGAATGCGAGACGTTTGCTGCACCTCTTGATTGCGAAGCGCGATCGAGATTGCTTTTCCGCATCGATCGCCTGTGTCTTTTGAAGCGGTACTGGTCATGATCATAACTCGTCTCCTATTTTGCCTTCATCAGCGAACAATTTGGTAGCCGGAATCTGCGTCCTGGAGATAAGACGGGTCACGTCCCCACACCATTAAATTGCAATTTGCAGAACTAAAATCGCGTTTAGTCGGCACGATGCTCAGGCCGTCAACAGCACCCGCTCCGCCGGTCGAGTCACTGGCGGCGCCATGAATTCGGGCGACACCGGGTCCGTAATGCAGCGCTTGAGTATTGCGTCGATTTCGGTCTTCGTCGCGGGATCAATATGCCAACCCTCGATTTCACCGACCGGATTCATCTGGCTGGGATTCCTTGCGCCCCACAGCGCGATGGTTGGGCCCTGATCGAGCACCCATCGAAGCGCAAGCGCCAGCACTGATTTACCAAACCGCTCGCGCGCGAGTTTCTTGAGTTCGTCGACGCCGGATAAATATTGCTGGAAACGTTCACCCTGGAATTTCGGATCGACTTTGCGCAGGTCGTCGCCCTGAAATTTGGTTTCCGGTGTCATTCGTCCGCTGAGTAGGCCGCGGCAGAGTGCGCCATAGCTCAAGACAGTGAGTTCGTCGCGCTTGGCATAGGGCAGCACATCGGCATCGATTTCGCGCTCAAATAGATTATACGGCGGCTGCACGGCATCGAGCCTCGCCACGGTGCGAAACGCGTCCATTTGCGCAGGCGAGTAGTTGCTGACGCCGATCGCCCGGATCTTGCCCTGGCGCCGCAAACCCTCCAGCGTCTGCGCGGTTTCAGCAATTGGCGTCTCAAGGTCAGGCCAGTGCACCTGATAAAGATCAATCACATCGGTGCGCAGCCGCCGCAGCGAATCCTCGATCTCTTTGCGGATGCGAGCGGGACGAGAATCGCGAAATACTGTGCCGTCCTTCCAGGCTAGTCCGACCTTGGTCGCGATCTGCACCTTGTCGCGCAAGCCGCCTTGGGCGAGCGCCTTGCCGACGATCTCCTCGGAACGGCCGAAGCCATAGACCGGTGCGGTATCGATCAATGTCACGCCGCGTTCGACAGCGGAGCGTATGGTCGCGATCGACTGAGTTTCATCGGTGCCGCCCCACATCCAGCCGCCGATCGCCCAGGTACCCAGGCCAATCCGCGACGTCTTCACACCAGAGGTGCCAAGTACAATTTGTTCCATAGCGTCACCTTTGCACGGTTGAGAGCGCGGCAGACGAAACAGGCAAGTGGCTGCGCTCGATCTCGGCAATGCCAGCATCGCTGGCGGCGAGCCGGCCGATTGCCGACCAGTCGAGTCCTTCGCCGCCATGGGCAAGCAAGGTCAGGAAGCGGTCGCGCAGGAGACTCGCTAGCGGCATGGGCACACGCAGATCTTCCGCAGCAGCCAGTACGAGACGGATATCCTTCTGCCCCAATGGCGTAGCGAAGCCGGGCGGCGCGAAACGTCCACTTCTGATCAGTGCGCCGTAGGTTTTGTAGATAGGGGCATCGAACAGCGTCGATGTAAGAAACTCGAGGTATTGCTCTTGATCGATGCCGGCTTTGCCGACAAGCGACAAAGCCTCACCGAGCGATTCGATTACCGAGGCGCCGAGGAAATTGCCGCTGAGCTTCACCAGATTGGCAGCCTTCGGCGTGTTAGAGATGACAAAGGTCTTTTGCCCGATCGCCTCGAGCAGGGGCGCCGCGGCTTCGATTGCCGCGCGTTCTCCGCCGGCAACTACAAACAGGCGGCCAGCCGCCGCAACATCGGGCCGGCCAAACACCGGCGCGGCGACAAAACGCTGACTCCTCCTGGCGTGCTCTACTGACAGCCGCTCCGACAGGGCGACACTTATTGTACTCGATGAAACGTGCAGCGCGCCCGGCGACAGATTGCCGATGACCCCATCGCGCCCGAGAACGATGCTCTCGACCGCCTCGTCATTGGCGAGCATGGTCATGACGGCATCGCCCACACAGGCGGCGGCGACGCTGTCGGCTAGCTTTGCACCCTGCGCGATCAGCGCCTCGGCCTTGGCCGGCGTACGATTGTAAACGGTTACCTGATGACCCGATTTCAGCAGATTGGCCGCCATGCCCGCGCCCATGTGACCGAGCCCAATGAAACCCACTTTTATGGACTTATCTTTTGCTGCGCGGCGATTTTTCGGCGCGTCGCTTCGCGCGTTTTCTAACACCGAACCGAGGTCATCCATTGTCCTTCTCCATTTCAGTATTGTCTGCGGCCAAGGCCGCCGTTCGAGCGAGCGCGCTCATTGAAACCATTCCGGACGTTGAAGCAGGGCCGTCAAACCATCGGCGTACGACAGCGCGATGATCAGGAAGAGCTGAATGAACAGATACGCTTTATCCGTCATGGCGCAGTCCCATCTGATCTGATACGTCCTCTTCTTCGCAAATATTCAGCAGCAAAAGCGGAAAAGGGGACGGGCCAAAACCCGCCCCTTTTTCTCCTTACCACTGGTCGTTTTGCAGCATCTCGTTGTAACCGATGCTGCCGCCACCTGTGGCCGCTGGGCTGTCTGAGTTGGAAACACCACGCCCAACGCTGGCGAATGCATTCAGGCCGCTGCGGCGCGCAAGGATCTGATTCTGCTGCGGCGCGATTCCGGTATGCAGACCGCCATTGTGATCGTAATAAGACGGCAGCTCGTTGCCAGTGCCGTCACTTCGATTGAACGATTGTGCGAGCGCCGGCGAGGCGAAGCTCAATGCCGCAATGGCGGCGATCACTGCGATTTTTGATTTGGTGACCATAGCCGTTCTCCTTTTGATTTGTTTGATCGGCAAAGTGTTCAACACTTGCGGTGCCCAGGAGATCGGACGAATCCACTCGCGTCGCCATTAAATTCGAGTTTCGATAATTAAATTTTGATTTAGATACAGAGGGCGAGCAAAGCTGTGACGAGACCTTCGAATCTGGAACTACTTTCGAATGCGGCGTGGTGGATCGCCGAGTCAAAAAGTGCGTCAATGCAGCCGATTGTACTAGCGCGTGGCTGAGACTGCCCGCGTATTTGAGTCGTGATCGAGATCGATCCGCAGACGGCAAACAAGGCCTGCAATCTCGAAGTTCATCTGTACGTCACCATATGCCTGCATGGCGCTCGCGATGAGACGCGAGCCAAAGCCGAAGTACTGAGGATGCTTCACTTCGGGTCCGCCGTGCTCGGTCCAGATGATCGCAAGCTGGCGAGCGGCGCCGGCTATATGCCCGCTCTCCCACTGGATCTTAACGGAGCCCAAAGGTGAGCTGAGCGCGCCATATTTTTTCGCGTTCATAGCGAGTTCATGAAATACAAGGTGGAGGGCCAGCGCCAATTTTGGTTGGAGTTCGAGGTCCGGGCCGGTGGCAAAGACTTGATTGCTGTCCGCGCAGTATGGCCGCAGTGGTGATCGCGTTTGACGGATGACCGCTTCGGCCATGGTCAATAGGTTGCGAATGCGGTGATTGAGCTCACTAATTAGAAGCGCAAGATCTTCGTCGAGATCGACAGATGTGACGGCCGGCCGGTAGGAATCGGGGATCGCCTGCGCCGGGCGTCGATGAAGTTCCTCTCCAACGTACTGTAGGTCGCTGCTCATTTGATCTTCTCTCGCGGCAAGAACCGCGGAGAGGATAGACGGAGGACGGCGCCATGCCACTAAATTGGGAATTTAGCGGAGTAAATTCGAATTTAGAAACACGCGGGAATGCGACATTAACATCCAATTTAATGGCATCCGCCTCAGTGTTGACCTAACTAAGGCAGCGGAGCGCGAACCAGATTGGATGTACTATGGTGCTCGATGAAGCAACTGGGCTGACGCGTGCGGCGGCACCGCTTTGCCAGCTTGAAAACGATCTTGGCCAGCACGAAAATCCGGCCGTCGGCTCCCCCGGGGAACTCGCCATGTCGAGAGTGCTCCTGATCGAAGATGATCGCCAAACCGCAGACGAGATCGTGGCCGAACTCGTGGATCGGGGCTTTCAAGTTGAGTGGGCGGCTACAGGGATCGAGGGTCTCGACAAGGCGCGTATCGGCGACGCTGACGTGATGATCGTAGATCGGCTTTTGCCCGGCATCGACGGTCTCACGATCATCGAAGTGGTTAGGCAGGAGCACATCCGCACTCCGGTCCTGGTTCTCAGCGCACTCGGTGCGGTTGACGACCGGGTGCGCGGACTGCGAGCCGGCGGCGACGACTATTTGACCAAACCGTTCGCGATCCTCGAGCTCATTGCGCGGATCGAGGCGCTGTTGCGCCGGCCCTCGGAAAACCGCGACACCATGTTGCGCGTCGGACCTCTTGAGCTCGATTTAATCTCGCGCACCGCCAAACGTGGCGACCGTCCCATCGATCTGCTGCCGCGCGAATTTCGCCTGCTTGAATATATGATGCGCCGAAAGGATCAATTGCTGACCCGGGCGATGCTGTTCGAGGAGGTGTGGAGCTACAAATTCGTTCCGCAGAGCAACCTTGTTGATGTTCATATGGGTCGATTGCGGCGCAAGGTTGATGGCTCCGACGAGCAGCCGATGATCCACAGCGTCCGTGGTGAAGGGTTCGTTCTCCGTGCGCCTGCCTGAATTCGCGCGGACCACGACATTTCGCTGGACGCTGGCGATCTCTGGCGCATTCACGCTATGCGTGATTCTGATGTTCGTGTTCGTGCTCGGCGAAGAGTATAGCTATCTCAGTTCTGACGTTGATCGCTTAAACAGCGAAAACGCGCGCCTCGTGACGGCCGAAACCAAGGAGAATCGCGCTCGCAGGCTAAATGAGTACCTGCAAAATGATCCTCGCCGGGTGAAACTTGGCGGATTGTTTGATTCCGACGGCAATCGCATCGCCGGCAACATCGAAAATCTACCGGCAACTCTCCAGACGGATTCGTCGCCCACGGACGTTTCCTTGATCAGAGTCGACGCGTTCGGTCGCGACCGGCAGCTAGCCAGGACCATTGCGCATCGACTCGATGATAGGTCAGTCTTGGTAGTCGGCCGCAATGTCCAGCAGTTTACGTGGATCGTCGGAGTCGTTCGACGCGCACTGACTCTGGGCTTGATCCCAGCGCTGTGTCTTGGCTTGGTGGCCGGAGCGCTCTTGAGCGTTCGCGGGCAAAAACGCATCGACGCGGTCAACCGAAAGGTCCAGCGCATCGTGGATGGCGAACTACGGGAAAGGCTGCCCACGCGAGGAACGAATGACCCCTTCGATAAACTGGCCGTCCTTGTAAATGGAATGCTTGATGAAATTGAGAGTCTCGTCAGGCGGCTCGCAGGTGTCGGAGACGATATCGCGCACGACCTGCGTACTCCACTCACGCGCGTGCGGGTCTCGCTCGAGCGCGCCCGCCAGAAAGCGGGGAGTCTAGACGAATTGCGGGCCAGCGTTGATAAGGCGATCGTCGGGCTCGATCAGTCGCTGGCCATTATTACCGCTTTGCTACGCATTGCCGAGATTGAGCATAGTCGACAAGTTGATGGATTCCGCGATGTCGCGCTGGCGGACCTAGTGCGCGAGGTCGGCGACTTGTACGAACCGATTGCAGAAGACAAGAAAGTCGACTTTACCGTTAAAGCTAAAGAGGACGCGACCGTACATGGCGACCGCGATCTATTGTTCGAGGCTGTCGCCAATCTTGTCGATAATGCCGTCAAATTTACTCCCCAAGGCGGCCACGTCGAGCTCAGCTTACTTCGCAAGGGCAACGAAGCCGTCGTACGCGTGTGCGACTCGGGCTCCGGCATCCCCATCGGCGAAAGCGATCTTGTGATGAAGCGCTTCTACCGTTCGGACAAGAGCCGCTGCGATCCGGGCCTGGGACTCGGGCTTAGCCTGGTGAACGCGATCGTAAAGCTGCACGGATTTGATTTCAGAATCTCGTCCGGCCCGGGATGCGTGGCCGAAATAGCAGGCCGGAGCGCAGACGCCTGACCCGCTGCCCTTCCGTTGCTTTTAATTGCGCCACAGCACAAAAAGCGCCCGCCCTTTTTTTCGTTATCGTCTTTTCGCGAAAGCGCTCAAACCTCCTGTTGGAGGCGAAGGCCAATACCCTCGTCGGCCACCAGATATTGCGATGCCGTAAATCTATAATTGCCGAACTTGCGAATGGACTATTCGCTGGCAGCGAATAATCGCGGGGAGCGATATCGCGAAATCACCGGCAAGTCGGAAACATCGCCGCCAATTCTGACCCGCGCAGCACGATGATCTGAGAATGCAGACCGCCACGGCGTTTGATCCATTGGCGAATGCCTTCCGGATAAGTCGACCACAAGATCCGGTTGCCGTCCGCGCTGACTCCCTGGTCGCCTTGGGGGTCCCATGCGCTGTGGAAGACCAGACTGGCGCGTGGCGTGACGCAGATATGATTTCGCGGAATGATGCCTAGCAGCATGGTGCACGCCGACGCACCGGCGCCGTCGATTTCCACGCGCTCGCCGGATGCGCGCAATGCACGATATTTGGCGAGGTAAGGACCAATCTGTCCACCGCTGTCATCCCCGATCCGGACCACGGCGAGTGCCGGCGCAAGGCCAAGTAGCACGAATACCATCGCCGAAAATGCGCGTGCCTTGATGAATTGCGCCGCTCGAATCGACAACAGAACCTCCGTAAATGCGCTCCTTTTATACCGAAGCGCCACGCGCAATTCGAGAGGTCTGCGGCGTCGTGCCGCCGCTGGCAGCACTGCATCAATTTAACTGCGTCCTCCGGGAGACTAAATACAGTCACGATGTGGGCACGCGTTGGCAACCTCCCGGCTACGAACCTGCATTCAATGAAATCAAGTTTAATTTTCTGAATGCCAATTTAATTGTACTCGCACGCCGTAGGCTTATTTCCGACTGAGACGACATGCTTTTTAGGTTCAATAAGCGTTGCGCCATGAACGAGATATCTCGCACCATTTTTCGATTGTCTTTCGGCGTCCTCACATTCGCTGCGAGAGGCAATCAGGATAGCGTCGTACAGCAGATCGAGACAATCGGGCTGCGGCAGTGGCTGTCTTTGGTGGCAACATGGATTCTCGAAGCGATATACAGCGAGACTGCTAAATTTCGCCATTTCGTCATGCCGTCACCGCAGCTCCTTCGTTTGAAGCCGGCAATAGCAAAGATAGCCGTACCAGTGCCGATTTATCTATTTTAGATCGTTTCACGCATCGGCGTAGATCTCGCTGATCCATGCACTCGCATGAATACGCACCAGTTCGCGATCAATGTTTTCCGAGACGCTAACCCTGCGCCTTCAATGACAGCGAGTTTAATCTTCTGAATCCCTATTTAATTGTGCTCGTGAGCTGTCGGCCTATCTTCGATCGCGACGGACAAGGCGGGTCAATCGACTCGGCATACCGTTGCAAACTCACGCCTCGTGAACGCAGAACGCGTCACCGGATAACTAAGGAGATCGAAGATGAAAATTCTCAGCAAAATGTTCGTCATTGCGGGCCTTGCGGCGTTCATTCCGGCGCCGGTGTTCGCGCAATCGACGGATTTGATCAAGCAAGGGGACTATTACGCCCCGACCAACACCGTCGTGCAGCACGCCACTCCTCAGGAACTCAACGAGTTCAAGCAGGGTGATTACTACGCGCCCAGCAAGACCGTCGTGCAGCAACCGACCGTTCAAGAGCTGAACCAGGCTCGTGAGGGCGATTTCTACGCGCCGCAGACTGCCAAGTAGGCAGTAACACGCTTCCGTTCTCGCCCTCCTCAAAATTCCTTCTTGAGGAGGGCGATCAAAACCGTAACGGAGAAGAATCCATGCGAGTATGTCTGATACTAGCGGCGGCGGTCCTGCTCAGCTGCGGGGCAGCTCACGCACAAAGCCCAACCAGCATCCCGGCGATGGGTTCGGCCATGGGAGCAACGTCCCCGCTCGGCATGCTGGGCTCGAGCGCGTCCACCGGATCGAATGGTGGCACCGGCATTCCGTTGGGTGCGACCGAGATCGATCCAGGCGGCCTAAGCCCGACAGCAAGCTCGAACTGCAACGCAAGCGGCGCTAATTCGGGGCTTTCCGGATCGAGCGGATCTGGAATGACTTCGATGTCCGGTACGAACTCCACCTTCGACGGCAGCGGATTCAGTTCGACTGGGTCAATGAGTTCAACCTCCGTCTGCGGGTCGAGCAACATAACTTCGACGGGCGTTGCCTCGCCACTGTCAACATCTGGAACAACTTCGAGCACCACACTAAACGGCGGAACGATTCCGCTCGGTGCAACTGAAATCGACAATGGCGGCGTCAGTCCGCTGATCAGCGTTCCGTTGCCGAACACAATGACATTGCCGTGCACTGGCTCGACCACAAACGCCTCCACTGCGGCGACGGGTTCCACGAGCACTGGCATGAGCGCGCCGGGAATGTTGCCCGGCTGCTGAAAATGAATTGGGGCGAAATATGCGCAAGAGACTCATGATAATCGCGGCCACGCTGATCGCAGCGGCGGGCGTCGCTTTGGCAGCCATGCACCTGCACGATACTGCCGAACCAGCACACACCGCTGCCGCACCGCCGGCCGTCCCGGTCGTCGCTGAAACGGTGCGCCAGGGCGATGTACCGATCTATCTGCGCGGGGTCGGGACGGTGATTGCCTACAACAACGTAATCGTCCGCAGTCAGATTACCGGACAGCTCATCAAGATTGCCTTCACGCAAGGTCAGACGGTGCATCAGGGCGATCTGCTCGCGGAGATCGATCCGCGCCCCTATCAGGCACAGCTCGACCAGGCGACGGCAAACCGCGACCGCGATCAGGCGCAAGTGCTCAATGCTCAGGCCAATCTAGGTCGCTACACCACGCTTCAGCAGAAAGGCTACGCCAGCACCCAGCTTGTCGAAACGCAGAACGCTCAATTGGCTCAGCTCCAGGCGATGGTGAAGGCGGATGAGGGAGTGATCGAGCAGGCCAAAACCAGCTTGAGCTACACGAAACTGACCGCGCCGATCGACGGCGTGACTGGTATCCGTCAGGTTGACAATGGCAACATTATTCATCCGACGGACGCCAATGGGCTGGTCGATGTAACGCAGATTCAGCCGATCTCGCTGATCTTCTCGCTGCCACAGACCGACTTCGTCGAAATCCAGCAACAGATGGCGAAGGGACCGCTCACGGTACTCGCCTACAGCCAGGACGACAAAACCGAGCTGGACCAGGGTAAGCTCGATCTCATCGACAACCAGATTGTCCAGACCACCGGCACCATCCGGCTGCGCGCGAGCTTTCCGAATGCCAAGCAC
>NZ_FYEN01000004.1:0-13618 GCF_900188135.1 Rhodoplanes sp. JGI PP 4-B12
CCGCTACGGAGAACGAAGCTCGCGTCTCGATCTGCGCTCGGTCACACTTTCGCTCATTTCGCAGCCGATTCGACGAACGCCGGGTGACCAAAGACGAGGGGCATTACTAATGACTGGCTCGCTACTCGCTGAGCTCGATCGCATTTGCGGTCAATTCGCGCTTGCGCTGCACAACTCGGAACTTCAGGTCTACACGACACTGACGCTTTTGCTTCTGCTTGGAATCTTACTGTCCCCGCCGAGGAACGATCCCGATCAAGCCTGACAGTCGACGCGCGGAACCGCACTGGTTGTGGCGAGTTTATTGCTCGGCAACTGACATGCGGAGCGCAAAATGTTGAGCCTCGTCATCACGCTTTTGATCATCGCCCTCATCGCCGGCATTTTGGGTTTCGGCGGGATTGCAGGAGCCGCGGTGGGCATCGCGAAGATCGTATTCTTCGTCGCTTTGGTGCTGTTCGTTATTTCACTGCTGACGACCGGCTTCCGCGGCGGCTTCGGGCGTCGCCTATAGCTGAGTGGACGTTCGTTAGAGCATGATCCCGAAAAGTGGAAACCGGTTTTCGGAAAAGATCATGCTCAAACGATGAGCGAAAGCGAAATGGCGATTCAACCTAAAATCATTTCGCTTTAGCGGCCTTCGATTCCAGCTTCGCGGATCACCGCCGACCATTTTGATTCTTCCCGGTCGATTACTGCCGCGTGCTGTTCTGGCGTGGTCGGTTCGGGCTCGCCCCCTTCGGCGATAATGCGCGCGCGAACCTCATCGCTGCCGAGGGCGGCGCGCAGTTCCTGGTTCAGCCGCTCGACGATCGGGCGAGGCGTGCGCGCGGGTGCCAGCAATCCATAGGTCAGCGTGGCATCGAATCCGGATAACCCGGACTCCGCGAGCGTCGGCAACTCGGGCATCAAGGTTGAATGTTTGCTCGACGTTACGGCCAAAGCGCGGACATAGCCGCCGTCGAGCGCCGCTCGCGATACCGGAATCGGATTGAATCCAACTTTGACGAACCCGCCCATCATATCCGTGATCAGCGGATTGGAGCCTTTCTCGATTATCTGCTGAACCCGGACTCCCGCCTGTTGGGCGAAAAGGATCGAAGCAAGATAGTTGACAGTGCCGGCGCCGGGCGTCGCGACCTGATAAGGCTCCTTGGACGCCTTCATTAATGCGATCAGTTCGCCGACGGTGTGAACCGGCAGATCGCGATGAACGAGCAACAGTGCCGGCGCCGACGCGATCAGGCCGAGCGGCGCGAAATCCTTGCGCGGATCGTAACCGACATTGCTGAAAATGTGCGGACCCGTCGCCAGCGTCGAGGTGTAGCCGAGAATGATCGTGTAACCGTCGGGAGCAGCGCGTGCGACTTCGCGGGTTCCTACCGTACCGCTGCCACCCGCATTGCGATTTTCGATGACGATCCGGTGCCCGAGCGCGGCGCTCATCTTATCGGCGACCGCACGAGCCATAATATCGTTGGTGCCGCCAGGCGGCAGCGGGATAACGAGAATGATCGGGCGGGTGGGGTAATTATCTGCCGCTAGTCCCACGGCTATGACGAAGAAGATCGCCGCTGCCGCAATGAAAGCAAGCGCCGTCAATCTCGCCACGCCCTCCTGCACTTTTTGCCTCCACTTTTTTCTTGCCCGACCGGCCGCTGACGGCCGACAGTCGGGCCCAGACTACAGCCTATCCGCTGCCCCGGCCTGTTGCCATTGTGCGCGCTCGTCTATCAGTGAAATCCAAAATGAGCTGGTCCGAGACGTTCCTCAAACTGTTGAAGGATAACGACGTCCGGCTCATCACCTATGTGCCGGACAACGTGCTCACGCCGCTGATCGCTGGAGTTAACGCCGACAATTATTTTTTACCGGTCACCGCCACGCGCGAAGACGAAGCAAACGGTGCCGTGAGCGGCGCCTATATGGCGGGGCTCCGTGGCGCGGTGATGATGCAGACGTCGGGCTTTGCGCTGATCGCTAATGCATTCGCTTCGCTGGTGCTGCCGTATCAGATCCCGGCCGTCATGGTGATCGCCGAGCGCGGCACGCTGGGCGAATTCAACGCATTGGACGCCAAGCGCGCCAGGCAACCGACCGCCGGGGCAACCAACATTAACTGATGGCATCGAGAAGTCGGCTTGGTGCCAATAGCGACCGGTTAGAAATGCTCACATATTGCCGTGCCCGCGCTTGATGGTCTGGCGGATCACCGGCGCCGTGACCTTATCTGAGATCTGGATGTTCCACATTTCGCTTTCGCCTTGCGCGGCGAAGTCGGCGAACAGCTTTGGGATTGCCGACACATCGCGTATCTCGTGGCCGCGAAGGCCGAAGCCGCGTGCGATGTTTTCAAGCGCGGGCCGGCCGAACACAGCCAAGCGATCGTCGAGGCCGTCGGCGCGAAGCTTGTGAAACTCCGAGCCGTATCCGCCGTCGTTCATCGCGCAGATCAGGATGCGAAATCCTTGACGCTTGAGCGTCTCGAGTTCCTGGATATGGAATAAGAGCCCACCGTCGCCTTCGAACAGCACGATCTTGCCCTCACGGCCCTGCCAGCGCGCAGCCGCAACCCCAAGCGCATACGACAGGCCGTTGCCGACCGCGCCAAATTCACGGACGGTCGTGTAGCGCTCCGCCGGCCTGCCACGCATCTGGGTGTTGAAATAGGCCTGATGGCCGCCGCCGACGACGATGTCCCAATCCTTTGGAACGACCGCGTCGATGGCCCGGATCACCTCGCGTGGATCCAGCATGCCAGGCGCGATGTCGAATGGCTTCGAGTCCGCTGGCTCGGTCGCGATGCGATGCGCGAGCTCTTTCGAGCGTATAGCCGCCGCCGTCGGTTTGCCAACGCCCAACTTCTTGTCGAGGCCGGCAAGAATTGCCTCGACGCCGATGAGCGCATCTGATCTGAGGTAGATGTCGGCGGCCTTCTGTCCATCGCGCAAGCCGCGTGGGGCATCGTCCAACTGGATCTTGCAGGCCTTTGCGAAGTAGTGCCCGCCGCCGACGTAGTAGGATAGGCTCGTACCGACCGCGAGCACTACGTCCGCGGACTCGTACATCTCTCTGCCCAACGACGTGAAGTAGCTGCCGGTGGTGCCGAGCCCGAACGGGTGGTCGTGGAAAAGACCGCGCGCAGGCAGCGTGTTGGAGAGCAAGGCGCCGCAACGATCGGCGAGCTTGATCACCGCATCTCGTGCGCCGGACCACAGCACGCCACGGCCACCGAGGATAATCGGCCGCTTTGCCGTGGCCAGCCGCTCGACGGCCTCGGCCACGATCTCGGGATCGGGCTGCATGCGCCCCACCTTGGGCTGGTACATCGCCGAGGTCTCGTAGGGCTGGTTGGCCATGTGTTCGACCTTCTGTAGGTCGTAGGGAATGCCCAGCACCACGGGGCACCGCTCATACTTGGCGATATGAAAGGCCTCGCGCACGTAGTCCATCATGCGCGGCACGCTATGCGCAGCGATGTAATGCGCCCCGGTCGCCGTCACTAGGGGCGCCTGGTCGATGTACTGGTTGTAGAACTTGGCGTTGATCGGCGCCTCGCCGGCGAACACCACCATCGGCAGGCGGGCGCGAACCGCGGCCGGCAACGCCGTCATTAACTGGGTCACGCCAGGGCCGCACGTGACCGAGGCAACGGCGACCTTGCCGGTTGCTACGTTGTAGGCTGTCGCCGCCGCTACGGTACAGTGCTCGTGCCTCACGTGGACGGTATGCACGCCCGGCAGTTTGGCAAGGGCGGTGGACCAGTGCATGTTGCCGTCGCCCATCAGGACGAATTGCGTGTCGACTCCCTCCGCAAGGAACGCTTCTGCGAGGGCCTCGTAGAGTTTGGGCATGGGCGCGATACTACTTGGATTATGAGGTGATCTGGTAGGGAACAAGCATGCCCGGCGACGCCCGGTCAATTCAATTGAAGCGTTCGTTTTTCCCGTCCGGCTAATACCCGACCCTGTCGCCAACGGGTCACAACCGGACATGACGCGGTCAAGTCACGATTTCCGCTATTCGCCCAAAAGCTGACAACGCCCCCACGGCATTTACGAGTACACGCCCTAGTCAATCTGCGGAACGCCCGCTTTAGTGATGATGTCGTGGTACTTGACGATTTCATCGCCGATAAATTTTTTGGACTGATCGAGGCTCATGTAAATGGCCTCTGCCCCCTGCTGGGCAAACCGCGCGCGGACGGACGGCTCCTCGACTGCGGCTTTCAATGCACTGTTGAGCTTTGCAAGGATTACGGGCGGCGTGCGGGCCGGCGCTAACAGTGCAAACCAGCCAGAGACGACATATGGCGGCAGGCCCGCTTCCTTCGTCGTGGGCACATCCGGGAGCGCCTCCAAGCGATTGGCGCCCGCGACAGCAAGCGCCTTCGCGCCTTTCGCGGCGAGCGCGGCAGAGATGTTGGGGTACCATTGAAAACCGAGCGGCACTTGGCCGGACATGAGGTCCGGCATGTACTGCCCAATATTGCGATACGGGACGTGCGTAATTTTCACGCCGGTGAGCTGAGCGAAATACTCACCAGCGAGATGCTGTGAGCTGCCGATTCCGACCGAGCCGTAATTAAGCTCGCCGGGGTGAGCCTGCGCGTAGGCAATCAGCTCTTGCAGGCTGTTCACCGGCAATTTGTTGCTGGCAACCACGACGATCGTGAAGGATGCGAAGGGTGAGACGATTACTAGATCCTTTTGTGGATCGTAGTCGAGATGCTTGTAGAGCGTGACATTGGCCGCAACCGGCCCCGATCCGCCACCAACGATCGTATAGCCGTCGGCCGGCGCTTTGGCGGCGTCGGCAGTGCCGCTATTGCCGCCTGCCCCAGGCCGATTTTCGACAACGATCGACTGCCCTATGGATTTCGCCATGTGATCAAACAAAATGCGACTGACCACGTCGCTTGCGCTACCGCCGGCGAAGGGCACAATCGCTGTGATCGGCCGCGTCGGATAGCTCTGCGCCCGCGCAGTAGCGGCGGCCGCGAGCAGCGTGACAGCAAATGCGGCACCGACCCATAGTATTTTTCTGAAAAACACCATTTGTCTGTCCTTCAATATGTCAGGAACAAGCTCGGTACTGCAGGTCACGAGCTCGGCTTGCGGAAATGTTTCGCCAAGCCTTGCCAACCTTCGAAATAATCATGTTGCAGCTCTGAGGATTCGATGGCGTAGCGCGTAAGCCGCATGGCGTAACGGCTTTCGAACATGAACGCCATCGTATCTTCGAGCTTATGCGGTTTTAGTTCGGCGCGGGTCGCCCGTTCCCAGGTTTCAGCATCCGGTCCATGGGCGCTCATACAATTGTGGAGACTCGCGCCGCCGGGGAGGAAACCCTCGGCCTTAGCGTCATAGACGCCCTGCAACAGGCCCATGAACTCGGTCATGGTGTTGCGATGAAACCAGGGCGGCCGGAACGTGTCCTCACCCACCAGCCAGCGCGGCGGAAACACCACGAAGTCGACATTGGCGGTCCCGGGCACATCCGAGGGCGCGCTCAGCACCGTATAGATCGACGGGTCGGGATGATCGAAACTAACCGTGCCGATCACCATAAAACGCGTCAGGTCGTACTTGTAAGGCGCCAAATTGCCATGCCAAGCCACGACATTGAGCGGCGAATGGTCCATCTCCGCCGCCCATAAATTGCCCTGGAATTTCGATACCAAAATGCAGCGGTCGCTGGTGTCTTCATAAGCGGCCACTGGACTGAGAAAGTCGCGCGGGTTGGCAAGGCCATTCGAACCGAGCGGGCCGAGCTCCGGCAGGCGGAGCATCGGTCCATAATTTTCGCAGACGTAACCGCGCGAGGGCCCGTCGGGCAGTTCGACGCGAAAGCGCAGGCCCCGCGGGATGACCGCAATTTCGCTTGGCGCAGCTTCGATAATCCCGAGTTCGGTGACCAAGCGGGCGTGGCCCTGCTGTGGCACGATCAGCATTTCGCCGTCGGCATTGTAGAAGCAGCGGTCGGTCATGGAGCGGTTCGCGGCGTAAATGTGGACCGCAATGCCAACCTGCATCGCGACGTCGCCGTTGCCGCCGAGGGTAACCAGACCTTCGACAAAGTCCGTGGACTCCTGTGGAACGGGCACGGGACTCCAGCGGAGCTGCGTCGGGGTGGCATCGATATCGTTGAAGGGTGCGCTGCGGATCGAACGGTTATCGATGCGCGCATACGGGCGGTGCACCACGGAGGGCTGAATGCGATAGGTCCAGGTTCGGCGATTGTCGTGCCGCGGCGCCGTAAAGGAGGTGCCGGAGATCAATTCCGCATAGAGGCCGTGTGGCGGCCGCTGCGGCGAATTGCGCCCCTCCGGCAGCGCGCCGGGTACTGCCTCGGTGACGAAGTGGTTGCCGAAACCGGACTGATATTGAACTTGCTCGCGCGCATTCGTGCTGTCGACTGTTCGCGAAACGGCTTGTCGCTCGATCTCATTCATGGGGATCGTTTACCTACTCCCGCATTACAGATTATCATATAATATCAAGTAGTTATGTGTCTTATGCTGATTGCGATTTGCGCAGACAAATAGAATTCCGACTGACGCTTTGGCGCGCGCCTGCCTATTGGTCTCAATCGTAACTAAGTGCCGGACGCGCGCAAGCCGCGCTCCCAGATCCAGCGCGGCTGCAAGTTCCGACTGCTCCGCCGATGCCGCAATTCGTCACGTATGCCTCACAATATGCTCAAAAAGCCGCCCCCTTGAACCGGCATGAGCCGCCGCGAGTGCCTTGATTCCGATGTCCGCACGCTTGGCGGCATTCCGCAGCGGAGACCGCAATTGTAGGCACGCCAGGAAATTGAGGGTGGAGTGCAAGCCGTTTGATCTGAACTTCCGATGAAGTCGTGCCGCCGGGCCGTCGGAAATTCCAGGTCGACCGCACTTGTCGAGGGGAAGTCTCTTAATCACCGCCTCTCGCGGCGCCAGCGCGGCGCCGTTACGCAACCTTCTGTGAGGGAACGGGGATGCGTGCAATTCTTGTGGTTGCAATCCTGCTGCTCGGGCTCGCGGGCGCTACCCCGGAGTCGGACTATTCGGCGTTTGGCGACAATATTCGCGGTGACCGCGCTTCTGCTCTCGACCTTGTCGAGATCGAGTCGGCCCACGGCAGAGGGGACCGCCTCAGCTTGGCGGCGCTTCAGCAACCACGCCTTCTGCGGGTCGAAGTGCTCAGGCGTGAAGCCTACAACAGTCCTTTAAGGCTGGCGTCACTTGGCCCAGACGAGGAGCCAGAGGCGGACTCGGACGTGGATGTTGTGGGCAGCGTGGCGACGCAGCCGTACAATGGGACAAGCCAAGGGGAGCAGAAATCGCTCGATAATTTGTGCAACACGCTGTTCACGTCGGCGCAAGACAACGATTTGCCTGTGCCGTTCTTCGCTAATCTGCTGTGGCAGGAGAGTCGGCTACGCGAGCGTGAGGTTAGCAAAAAGGGCGCGCTCGGGATCGCCCAGTTCATGCCAAAGGTGGCGGCAGAAACCGGGCTTGCAGATCCGTTCGATCCCATGCAGGCGATTCCCGCCTCGGCTCGCTTTTTGCAAAGACTCCGCCTGCAGTTTGGCAATCTCGGCTTTGTCGCAGCCGCCTACAATGCCGGCGCGCATCGCGTCATCGAATGGTTGGAGCGTCGCGCCGGTTTGCCGCGCGAGACGCGCGACTATGTCGTACGCGTCACCGGGCTGTCGGTCGAAGCCTGGAGGAAAATGTCGATCGACAACAACGCACTGACATTCGTTCCTCACCTGCCATGCCGCAGCTTGCCGGCTTTTGCCAATGTCGAGCAGGAACATTCGCATCAGACCGAGCTTGAGCGCGCCAAATACGCGCGGGCGGAAAGCGAGCAGGATTTGGACGCAAGCCTTTCTGCAGTATCGACGGCACGGAGCACGGCGAAGCAAACACGTGAAAACAAACATGCGCGAGTGCACGGTGAAGCCCGCCGCCTCGCGCATGCAGGCCATGCTTCAAAGCACGAAGCGGCTTCTGCCGCGCGCGAAGGCCATAGCTCGAAGCACGAAACGGCTTCTGCCGCGCGCGAAGGCCATAACTCGAAGCACGAAGCGGCTTCTGCCGCACACGCAGGCCATGCTTCAAAGCACGAAGCGGCGCATGTCCAGCGCGGCAATCGCGAAAGGCGCAAAAGCGCATAGGTCTGTAAGGCCACCGCCTTATTGCGCGGCAATGCTCGTCCTGCCGCGTCGCATGCCAAGCGCCACGATCCGGTGCAGTAGATCCGAATAATTGATCCCGACGTGACGCGCGGCCGTGGCAAATTCCTGACTCTCTGCAATTTCAGGATTGGGATTTGCTTCCAGAAAATAGGG
Organism: Rhodoplanes sp. JGI PP 4-B12; assembly: GCF_900188135.1. Classification (NCBI taxonomy): domain Bacteria; kingdom Pseudomonadati; phylum Pseudomonadota; class Alphaproteobacteria; order Hyphomicrobiales; family Nitrobacteraceae; genus Rhodoplanes; species Rhodoplanes sp. JGI PP 4-B12. The sequence goes on from NZ_FYEN01000004.1 coordinate 8,341, forward strand.
AGTGCCGTCAGCTGCAAGGCGGAAGTCGATTCGCGCGTAGCCGTCGAGTTCGAGCGTCCGATAAACCCGCTTCGCCAAACCCTGGATGCGCGAGGCCAATTCCGGCGCAAGGTCCTTGGCGGGGCCGTGCAGGATGCCGCGCCGCTCTTGGTAGTCGGTATCGTGCTTGACCTTTTCGGTGGCGATCAGCCAATCGCCCTGTGGCATATTCTTGAATTGCAGTTCCCAGACCGGCAGCACCAGCAAGCGCTCATTGCCGACAATACTGACATAGATTTCGCGGCCTTCAATATACTGCTCGGCGATCGCGGCCGTGCCGATGCGCTCGTGGATGAATTGGACGCGCTCGGCGAGCTTCTCGTCGCTATCAACGACGGACGCTTGTGAAATGCCATAAGACGCATCCTCATTGACGCTTTTTACGATCATCGGCAAGGCGAGCCGCGCTGGCCGCTTAACTTTGCGATGCATTGGAAAAACCGCGAAGGCCGGCACCGGGACGCGGTGATAATGAACGAGTGTCTTGGATAGATCCTTGCCGCGTGCCAGCATTAATCCGCGCGGATTACAGCCGGTGTAAGGAACGCGCAGCAGTTCAAGATAACTGACGACGTTCTGATCGTAAATCGCCTCGCCGTGAAATTGCTCCAGCAAGGTGAATACGACATCAGGCTTCCAAGCCTCGATATCGTCGCGGATCGGTTTTAGCTCGTCATGTACTCCAAGCGGCCGCACCTCGTGCCCGGCGGTGCGCAATGTGGTCACCACGTCGTATTCGGTTTTCCAAACATTGATTTCTTGCTCGCTAAAACCTTTGGTCGACTCCGGAGGTATCAGGTCCGGGTGTACGAGCACCAGGACGCGAAGCCGTTTCATAATGCGATCCACCTGCGCCGCGACGGACCGAACAATGCATGCATGGTTTTGGCGGTCAACAGCACCGTGAATTCCATGAGCAATTTCCGTTCGGGACCTACTGCGCGCAAATTAAGTTCGCGGCAGCGTTGGATCATGTCGTCCAACACGGCATCAAAGGTGAGCTGATATTCTCCCGTCCACTTGGCGACCAATTCCCGCACGCTGGCGCGGTTGCGCCTGATGAACGACGACGCTGCTTCCGAGCGATAGTGCTTCGGATCGTCCGAGAACAAGCGCCGCAAATCGCGATCGTAGGTTTTGGGCGTGTCGACGAGATAGAGCGCGCGCTTTTTCTTATAATATTCGCCGAGTGTCTGGGTGAGCGTGCTGAGCGGATCAACTTTTTCACGATGCGTGAGCGCCGGACGCTTACCAGCTATTTCCTCCATAAGTTCATCGACGTATTCCAGTTTTTTAAGCGCGGGCCAATCGGCATAGCGCGTGCGCCAGTGAGACCGCGGACGAAGCCATACTGCAAACGTCTCGGCAAAATCCTCATCGGGATGGCTTTGCGCGTACCATAACCGCAAATTTTGGACGTGATTGCGGCTCGCGGGATTGGCGCGGTAATAGCGCGGATAGCGCTTGGATGACGGGCCGAATAATTGCTGCCAGCGGCGCCTGCGATAGAGCTGATAGGCATGAGTTACGACGTGACCGCATTCATGCCGCAGGATGCGCATACATTCGGACCACGTTCCGCCCTCGACCTCGAGGATCATTTTCTTTTCCAGCTGCATAAGCCGGGAATGCGCCAGATAGAATGGAATTGCGATGCCGGGGGTGCTCTCCGGGCTAAACCATTCGCTCGAAATCCAGGCATGCGGCCGTACGCGAATATCGTGCTCGGCAAGCTCCCCATTGAGCGCGCGAAGGCATTTCTCGAGCCAGGTGCCTTTGACGGTGACCCTGAGATCTTTCAGCCGGACCTCAAGCAGCTCATCGTCGGTCAGAGATGTCCAGGAATATTTCCGACGTGCCATGTTGCAAGAGGACCCACGAAAAGATGATGGCTAATGTTGTCACGGCCCAGCGCAGGCCTCAACTGACAAAGCGGTTCGGTACGATTTTGCGGATCAAACGCAAGGATCGGCCTGCCAGGGAGGGGCACTCCGCCGCATTGGCCACAGCCCTATGGGAACTTCGCGCCCCGCGTGTGATCCGAAACCGCGCGATCCGGAAGAAACTCATTTTTAGCGACGGCTCAAAGCCGTGCGGCAAACGCATCTGCCAGAAATTGGTGCATAAGGGCGTAGGTTTGCCGCGCCGCCGGTTCGTCCCAGGCGGCGACCCCCGGTACATCTGCCCCCTGGTCGGTAAAGGCATGCAGAACCCCTGAGAACAGGACCATCTGCCATTTCGCACCGGCTGCATCCATTTCCGCTTCAAAAGCATCCCGGTCCACTTTTGGGGCGACCGGGTCCGGCGCGCCGTGAGCCACCAGGAGCGCGGCTTTGACCGCCCCTTTCCGCGCCTGGAGCGCCGTTTTTAGATCGCCGTGAATAGAGACCGCCGAGGCAATGTCGGCGCCGTCGCGCGCCAGCTCCAAAACGTTGCCGCCACCGAAACAAAAACCGACCGCCGCGCGCCGCTCGTCGATTAGCGTACGCCTTTGCCCTTCCGCGATCATTGCCTCGAATGCGGCCCTAATGCGCTTGCGCTGCTCAACGGCGTCTGCACGCAGCGGGTTGGCCAAATCAGCTGCCTCAGCAAAGTTGGCCGGCCGTGTTCCTGCGCCGTACATATCCGCGACGAAAACGACGTAGCGGCTCGCAGCTATAAGCCTGCCCCGTTCTATGGCGCCGTCAGTCATGCCCATCCAATTCGGCGCCATCAATAATGCCGGGCGTTTCCCGGACACATTCTCGTCATAGATCAGCGCACCCTCCGCCGTAAGCGCGCCCATCGGATATTTGATTATTTCCGCCCGCATATGCTTCCTCGTCGAAGACTTCGGCCCCGAATTATAGCCATGGAGCAACCATGCCGGAGGACAAAAAGGACGATCCGGCCTTTCTCTACTTCCCGAGCAATTATCGCTGGTCGATGGGGCTATTGATTTGCCTGTCCGCGGCGCCATGGACCGGTGTCGAGATCGATGAGGTCAACCGCGTCGGCCGCGCCCTTGCCGATCAGGTGGGCAACGATACGGCTTGGTTCGAGGAATGGACGCGCATGGGCGAAAAAATAGAGTTGCGCGGCCGCGACGCCCTGCGTGCCGGTCACAAGCTGACCGCCGCGTCCTGCTTCATGCGTGTGACACGCTACTATCAGACCGGCGAACGATTTTTGCATCCGCGTTCACAGCGGAGCATGGATGTCTATGCGCGTTCAGTGAAGCTCTTCAAGGAAGCGGCGGCGTTGATCCCCCGCCCACGAATCGAGCCGGTCGAGATTCCTTACGAGAACACAAGCTTGCCGGCGCTGCTGGTGCATCCAAACCCCGAGGCCACGGGTGCGCGGCCGGCGCCGGCAATGGTATTTTTCGACGGTTTCGACGTCACCAAAGAGCTGCAATACGGCTACGGCATTCCCGATCTCGCCGCGCGCGGCATCGGTTGTCTCGTGGTCGACGGGCCGGGCAATGGCGAGAGCGTGCGGTTTCGCAACCTGCCGCTGATCGCCGAGACCGAAAATTACGCGACACCGGCATATCAATATCTTGCCGCGCGGCGCGAATTCGATCCAAATCGAATTGGGGTAATGGCACTGTCGCTCGGCGGCTATTACGCGCCGCGCGCCGCGTCACTCGAGCCGCGCTTTGCCTGCTGCGTCGCTTGGGGCGCCCAGTGGGACTATCACGAGATTTGGGCCCGCCGTCTCGAAGAGCTCGATTCTGGCAAGGTGTTGTCGCTTTCGGTGCCGCCGGAACATCTGCAGTGGGTGCTCGGCGTTTCTGACCGTGCCGCCGCCCTCAAAAAACTCGAAGCCTTTCGCCTCGACGGCATCGTGCAAAAAATGGCCTGTCCGTTTTTGTTGCTGCACGGCGCCGGCGATGAGCAGATTCCACTTGAGTTGGCGGAAAAGCTCTTTGAGGCCGTGGGCTCCAAGCAGAAGGCGCTTAAGATATTCAGTCGCGAGGAAGGCGGTTTCCACCACTGCCAGGTCGATAATATCACTATCGGCGTGCACTACATGTTCGATTGGATCGCGGATGTTTTGAATGCCGGTCGATAGGTAGGACGCACCCTGCGCTACCGGGGGTAGTTCGAGACCGGGACGAAAACCCAGCAAGATGCTTCGTCAAGGCAAATCGTGCTCGCTGCACGATCAGATTAAATAATCCTTAAATGGTGGGCGACCATTGTGACCCGGCTGGCTATTTCCCTCGTGGAGCCCCGCTATGGTTCGCCTGCTTGCCTCGTTCGTGGCCGTCATGTTGCTGACCCAATGTTCTTATGCGTCGGCCGGTGAATACGGCAACAAGGACGAGGCCATGGCGATGGTCGAACGCGTGAAAGAGATGTTCGTCAGGGACGGCGCCGATCAGACTTTCAAAGCCGTTTCTGACAAGTCTACGACTAACTTTCACGATCGCGATCTTTATCCCTTCATTTATGATTTAAGAGGCAATTGCGTCGCGCATGGCGCTCGGCCGGCGCTCATAGGTAAAAATCTCCTCGACCTTAAGGATCAAGACGGAAAATACCTGATCCGCGAAATGATCGACATCGCCAACGGGTCTGGCTCAGGCTGGGTCAATTACAAATGGCCTAATCCGATCAATAATAAGATCGAGGATAAAACTAGTTATATCGAAAAAATGGACGACTATTTCGTTGGGGTCGGAGTCTACCGGGAGTGACCCGAACGGCCGACGAAGGAAAACGGCCGGGCAAAGGCAGCAGCATGCTCATATTCGCCAAGGGGCCGGCGTCCGGATTTCTGTCACGCCTGACAATTCGCACTAAAGCCTTCATCGCTTCCGCCGTTGTATTGATCTGTCTAATCGGGATGGGCGTGATTGCGGTACTTGGCTCGCGCGAGGTCGCCCGGAATTTGGACGAGCTTTCACGGTCGAACTTGCCGACCCGCGGCGCCGCGGTGGTTGTGAACACCTCCGTGATCGCCGCACATATGCGGATATTTCGCTATGTGTCCTGGGCCAGCAACGGCGTAAACGAGAGGCTTCTGCAGAATCTCCGCAACGAAATCGAAGCCGATTTCTCGACGATCAGAAAAAGCTTCGATGAGCTAGTGGAACGGCCGGATCTTTCCGCTGAGGTAAAGACCGAGCTGAGCACCCTTCAGGGAAAGCTACAGAAATACGAGAGCACCGCCAGGGACCTGCTTGACGTCGGGCGGACCGACCCGCCGATGGCGACGATGATGCTTGGCCAAACCGACGACAGCTTTACCG
>NZ_FYEN01000003.1:0-15566 GCF_900188135.1 Rhodoplanes sp. JGI PP 4-B12
GTCCGGATCGCCGGCGTTCAGAAGGCGCTCGAAGGTGAGATTGTCACCAAGCTCGGGATGAATCACCGGCGTCTTGGCATCGAGCGCAGTTTCCGGATCGGTCACCGCGGGCAGCACCTCATAGTCGACCTCGACCAGCGCGCAGGCGTCCTCGGCTTCGGCGCGGCTCTTGGCCACCACGGCGCACACGGCTTCGCCTAGCATCTCGGGCTGGAAGAGCATCAAGTTCGCGTCGTCACCAATGATGTCGGCGGCTCGTTCGGCATCAAGGTGCATGTCTATGCCGACGAGATGGCGACGGCGGCGCTAGCGAAATTGCTCAAGCGGCCGGTCAAATTCGTCGCCGATCGGCTGGAAAGCTTCGTTACCGACATTCACGCCCGCGATCATCGCGTCCATGCGAAGATTGGCGTCAAGCGCGACGGCACGATCACCGCCTTCGCGATCGACGATCTGACCGGAATCGGACCCTATTCGGTCTATCCGCGCACCAGCGGCATCGAAGCCAATCAGGTCGTCAATCTGGTGGGCGGATCCTATACCTGCCCGAATTACCGCGCCCGCGCCCGCGTCGTTTTTCAGAACAAGAACGTGATGTGCCAGTACCGCGCCGTCGGCCACCCGATCGCGACCGCAGTCACTGAGGGCCTTGTCGAACTGGCGGCGGCCAAGATCGGCATGGATGTCGCCGAAATGCGGCGGCGCAATCTTTTCGCCGACGACAAATATCCGGCGACGAGCGCCTCCGGCTTGAAATTCGAACGCTTGTCGCATCATGCCGCGCTCGACAAGATTTTGCGCATGATGGATTACACGGGCCTGCGCGCTGAGCAGGCGCGCCTGCGCGCGCAAGACATCCATCGCGGCATCGGGCTTGCCTCGTTCATCGAGGTCACCAATCCGTCGGCGGCGTTCTATGGCGTCGGCGGCGCCCGCATCTCCTCGCAAGACGGCGCCACGGTGCGGCTCGACGCCACCGGCGCGGTATTCTGCCATTCCGGCGTCACCGAGCAGGGGCAGGGCGCCGAGTCGGTGCTGGCGCAATGCGTCGCCACCTCGTTCGGCGTGCCGATCGAGCGCGTGCGCGTCGTCACCGGCGACACCGACAACACGCCCTATGGCGGCGGCACCTGGGCGTCGCGCGCCGCCGGCATCGGCGGCGAAGCCGCCTGGCAGGCCGGCAAGGCGCTGCGCGCCAATGTGCTCGCCGCCGCCGCGTCAATCTTGCAGGCCGATCCGCAGGCGCTCGATATCCGGGGCGGCATCGTCGTCGATGCCGATACCGGCCGCGAGCGCATGCCGCTTGAAGAAGTCGCGCGCGTCGTTTATTTCCGGCCTGACACGCTGCCGCCCGGCTTTCAGGCTGAATTCATGGTGACGCGCCACTACGTGCCGCGCGCCTGGCCGTTCGCTTTCACCAATGGCGTGCAGGCCTCTTATCTGGAAGTCGATATCAAAACCGGGCAGGTGAGCCTGCTCAAGCACTGGTGCGTCGAAGATTGCGGCACGGTGATCAATCCGCAGCTCGTCGATGAGCAGATCCGCGGAGGCATCGTGCAGGGCATCGGCGGCGCCTTGTTTGAGCACTGCCTCTACGACGAGGCCGGCCAGCTCCTCAATGCCAACATGATGGATTATCTGGTGCCGATGGCGGCGGAAATGCCGGATATCGAGGTCGGCCATGTGGTGACGCCGACCGCGGATTCCGAGCTCGGTGCCAAAGGCGCGGGCGAGGCGGGCACTGCCGGCGCGCCAGCCTGCGTGATGAATGCGATCAATGATGCGCTGCGTCCGCTCGGCGCCGCGCCGATCGTGCAGATGCCGATCACCCCGGAGCGCGTGCTCGCCGCGCTGCGCGGCCTGTCGCATGTGGATGACTGAAAAGTTTTCCTCCCCCTGAAAGGGGGAGGTCGGCGGCCCGCAGGCCGCCGGGTGGGGGTCAATAGCGCGAGGCAGTCTGACCCCTCCCCGACGCGCTTCGCGCGCCGACCCTCCCCTTTCAGGGGAGGGTAAACGCGTTGGCGAATGGTCCCTCCCACAGGGAGGGACTCTTCTAATGAACCGCAAGCGGAGCAGGCCGCCATGCCATCCTGGAAAAACGAACAAGTGCTGATCGTCGGCGGCGGCATTGGCGGGCTGACCGCCGCTTTGGCGCTCGCGCGCCAAGGCATTGCCTCGCAGGTCATCGAGCAGGCCGGCGAGTTCAAGGAGATCGGCGCCGGCATCCAGCTCGGGCCGAACGTGTTCTGGATGTTCGAAAGGCTCGGCCTGATCGAACCGGTCAGCGCGCTCGCGGTGTTTCCCGAAAATCTGGTGATGCTGGATTCCATCACCGGCGAGGAAGTCACGCGCATTCCGCTCGGCGATGCGTTCCGCAAAAAATTTCATCATCCTTACGCGCTCATCCATCGCGGCGATTTGCACCGCGTGCTGCTCGATGCTTGCCGTAAATCCAATCTGATCCGGCTCGATGCCGCGCAGAAAATCGTCGCGGTCGATGAGGTCAATGGCGGCATCAAAGCCAAGACCGCAAGCGGCAAGGACTATCGCGGCGCCGCCTTGATCGGCGCCGACGGATTATGGTCGACCATTCGCGAAATCGTGGTCGGCGACGGCAAGCCGAAGCCGGCCGGCCACATCACCTATCGCGCCGTGCTGCCGATGCCGGAAATTCCGGAGCAGTACCGCTGGCACAACATGACCTTGTGGGCCGGCGAGAAGGTGCATTTCGTGCTCTATCCGCTGCGCACCGGCGAACTCTACAACCTCGTCGCCGTGTTTCACTCCAATCGCTACGAGGAAGGCTGGGACAGCTACGGCGATCCGGCCGAGCTGCACGAGCGCTTCGCGGCGACCTGCGCGCCGGTGCGCGCGCTCCTCAACAAGATCGAAAGCTGGCGCATGTGGGTGCTATGCGACCGGCCGCCGATCAAGGAATGGAGCCGCGGCCGCATCACGCTTCTCGGCGACGCCGCGCATCCGATGCTGCAATATCTGGCGCAAGGCGCCGCCATGGCGGTCGAGGATGCGGTCTGCCTTGCCGATAAAGCGGTCGCGGCGGACGGCGATTATGCGGCGGCGTTCCGCGCCTATCAGCAGGCGCGTTACCTGCGCACCGGCCGCGTCCAGATCATGGCGCGCGTCTACGGCGAATTTTATCACGCCGGCGGCGTCGCCAAGGAGCTGCGCAACATGATGCTCGGCGCGCGCACCCCGGAAGAAGCGATGGCCGGCATGGAATGGATTTACGGCGAGCAGAAAGAGTTGACGCGGGGTGGGGCGGGGATGGCGCGCGAATCATTGGGAGTGACGCGCTAATTCTCGTTCCCCGCTAGCTGGAGAACCGGCCTGGCGGGACGCACGGGGCCCGGTAGTTAACTACCAGAAAAGTCAAAGCTTTTTCTTTGATTATAGGTACTGGAAAAAGCCGTCTGTCATTTTTTCATTGACACATATGTCCGCTTTTTGGTGACAGAGCGGGAATGTTTCATCCCCTCTGGCGTTTGAGCGAAGCGGGCGCGGACAATCTTGGCCTCGCTTGCAACGAGCAAGGTCTGGTTCTCGGCCGCACGCCGCTCATTAAACGGCGCGGCGGTCGCTTTGTCGTACGCGACGCGCGCGACATCCAACGACTGCTCAGCCGGGCCTACCGGACGGACGTCGACGCAGGGCCGCTCTTGGGCGGGCTTGCGACCGTTGCGGCTGCGTTGAACGCCCACGACTTGCTGCTCGCGCGAATCGCGGCAGTGCATTTGCGGATTCCCGACTTGCCGGATCAAGCGGCGCGCAATGCGTTAGAGGCGGAGGATCGGCTCATCAAACATGGCTGCGATGTAGTCGTCGCTAAATACGGCGATGCGAATTGGGATCCGGAGCAACATCCGCGCACCGGCACCGCGCCAAATCCGGGCTGGTTTGCGTCCACGGATGGATCGGGCGGGACATCCCCTGAAGTGCGGGTCGCCGAAAACGGCGAACCTCCGCCCTCATCGGATGGCTCGTCGCCCAGCCCCAACGCGGATTGGGTCAGGCTGCCGCCCGGCGATGACGATATCGACGAATTGCACGACTTGGTGGAATGGATCGCCAATGCGAAGGCGGAGGATGAACCGGCGATACGCGCCGAAATTAAAAAGCACTTTTATGATGTCAGCGATACCCCAGGAGGCAATGCGCTGAACCGTGCGCTCAGCGATGCGCTCGAGGCGGGAAATAACAAAAAAGCGCGGCAGGAGGTTCTCGATAACATCGCGGTCTTTGCAAAAACCGACCCTGCGGCGATGGGTCTGTTGCATGAGCTGTTGCCGGCCCTGCTCATGTTGCCGCGCGCAGCCATCGGGAGAGCGGGAGGAGCCGCCGCCGTCGAAGGCGAAGCAGGGGCGGCCGCGGCCGGTGCTGCCGCCGAGAATCCGTGGAAAATGGGTTGGGCCAAGCGGGGAAATTACTTCAATGACAAACTCGGCGCGAATTTGCCTCGCACGTTTGCGGGGATCGATCGATGGGAAAACGGCGTCGCGACCAGCATCAAATCAATTGACTTGAATGCAGCCACGTATCAGGACAGCGCACGTCTTACGTATCGGCTAAATGACTACATAAACAAGCTGACAACTTATCCGGGCGGCAGGATGGGGACCATGGATATTGCCGCGTCGGCAATTGAGAGCCGGGTTCTGAGCATTGCCATTCCGAAAGGCAGCATCACACCGGTACAGCGGGCAGCGATCGATGCAGCGCGAGTTCGCGCACGTGGTTTGGGCGTTGAACTCATCGCCACAGAGTTTTAGGGAGGATCATGAATCACCATATCTATCTAAGAAATGGCGTTGTTTATCTTCCCACGATGGGAATGATGGGCAAAGGATTTTATCGCGGTGTCGAGCCGGTCGCCGTTGTCTCTGTTGAAAACACCGAAGCGTTACGTCAAGCATTGAAGGCGACGATGGCGCGCGGAAACCCCGCCGTGCCGCAGCCGCAACGACGAGACGACTGGCCGCCTCCGGTGGTCCTTCAATATGCCAGAGTGAAGAGCTGGTCGGCATTTGAGCGTGGTATCCAATTTTGGACGCTTACTAAGGAAAATATCTTTCGGATACGCGGTCAAAAAAAGCAGCCGGATCGAATGTGGAGGGACGATCCGGAACAAACAATTACATTCCCGCCTGGCGCGTCGGTGGAAAACGTTATCGACCGCACGATCGCGATCTTGCAGGACGCTGCGCGAAAATAATCGAGCGGCGGGTTGTACCGGGCGTCATTGCCGGACTTGATCCGGCAATCCATGCGGCGAATCAGCAATCTTGACTGGAATGGCACAGAATTCAGCCGGCGCGGCGTAAAGCACGCTCTTGTAGCCTGGATGAAGCGGAGCAAAATCCAGGATAGGGCGTGAGGATGTCGCTCCCGGATTACGCTGCACTCTATCCGGGCTACTAGCTGCGATCGACGCGGTACGTGAAAGAGCAAGAAACGCCGGAATCAATCTGATCATTACAGAGTTATAGGAACGACCATACATTTCAATCTGTATTTACGAAAGGGTACCTTGTTTGCGCCAACGACGGGCTTGGTTCACAGGGGCTTGTATCGTGATATGGAGCCGGTGGCTGTCGCCCCGCTTTCGAATCCGGACGGCGTGCGGCAGGCCATCCGTTCCGCGATAGCCCGAGGCAATCCAACAGCACCGCGTTATCTGCGCGACAGTTTTCCTCAACCGGCCGTTGTCAAATACGCGGGTGTCAAATCATGGTCGGCGTTTGCGCGCGGCACGTTGCCCTGGGGCATCAACGAAAGCGACGGAAATTATCAAATCGTAGGCTATTACCTCCACCCTGATGGATGGCGAGAAGATCCCGAACAAAAATAGATCTTCCGGTCGGATCGACTGTCGATGACGTTATCGATCGCATGATTACGATCTTGCAGGAGGCGGCGCAGAAATGATCAAGAAGCATTGCTCATCGACTGTCATTGGCCGACGTGATCCGGTAATCCATATGGCAGATGGTGTTTTCGAGCGCGCTGGTTTCACTCATCGGTTACGTTAGCTGAATTTTAGGATCGTTACGATGCTGATCACTTGCACATTAAAAGATGGAATCGTCTACGTGCCCACGATCGTAAAGACGGAGGCGGGATTTTACATGCGGCGCGAGCCTGTGGCCGTTGTCCCGGCCGCCAATACCGATGCGTTGTGGCGTGCATTCCAGGATGTGATGGCAAAGGGAAACGAGATCGTACCGACGCCCAAGCGTGACGCTTATCCGCCTCCCGTCTTGCCGAAATACGCCGGCGCAAAGAATTGGTCCGCGTTTATGAAAGGTGCGTTCGAGTGGGCAATCAACGAGGACAACGGGAACTACGAAGTAGTTCCGTATCACAAGGATCCTGAGGGAAGCCAAGCTTGGGTCGCAGACAAGGAGCGTAAAACGCAATTTCCCGTCGGAACCGCGCGCAACGAGGTGATTGAGCAGATGATCAAGATCATTCAAACCACCGCGAGTACTAGATGACGCGCGAGTCAATATTCTGACCGGATGTTTGTTCGGAGGCCCAGCATGGATGCCCGGGTCGAGCCCGGGCATGACGTGGTGGTTTAGGCGTGACCGCCCGCGTGCAATCCGCTCCGCGCAACGCCGGCTCCTGTCTCCGCTCGATTGAAATCCGGCAGCGGCGGCGGACCCCAGACGGTGGTCTTGCCTGCTACCCAAGTCTTCGGCCGTTGCGGCGTGTCCTGGTGCCATGGCCGCGGCTCGAAATAGCCGAGCTCTTCGTCGATCATCTGATCGAGTTCGCAGAACAGTTCGATCACCTGATCGTCCGGATTGCGGTGATAGGTGGCGATGTTGTGGCCCGGCCCGTGGCGCAGCGGCCCCCCCAGATGATGGGGATTTTCTTCTGCCCGAAAAGGTCGCATGAATTCTGCAGGTGAATGAAATCTTTCAGCTCGAACGCCATGTGATGCAATTTGACGTTGCTGCCGCGGATGAAATTGACCGTGTGGTGGTCGATATTGCAGCGCATGAAGACGAAGAAATCGTCGATCCAGTCGGAGACGCGGAAGCCAAGCACCTTGGAATAGAACTCCGCGGTCTGCTGCGGGCTCTCGACCACGAAAGCGATGTGGCCGAGTTTTAACGGCCCGACGCCGTGATGCTGCAAATGCTTGCCGACATAGCTCCATTCCTTGAACAGGGCGATCGTGGTGCCCTTGTTGTCGTTGAACGTCAGCACCGGCCCGATGCCGGGAATGGAATCGTTGCGCCGCTCGCTTTTGATGCCGTCCTTCTCCAGCTCCCGGGCGAGCGCGCCGAAATCCGAATTCGGCGCCACCTCGAATGACAGCGTGGTGCAGCGCTCGGCAGCGCCTTTGTTGATCTGGATGGCGAGCTGACCGACTTTGGTAGCGAGGAACGCGCGATCCTTCTCGCGCTCGGCCAAAACCAGGCCCACCACTTCGGTGTAGTAATCGATCATCCGCTCGACATCGGGGGTTTCGAAGGTGGCATGGCCGATGCGCCGGGGCTTGATCATTGCTGTTCTCCAAGGGTGGCGTTTCTCTTTCTGGAGCAGGAATCAACCACCGCAGCAGCATCAACTCAAGGGCATGCCGGCAGTGCAGGGTTGCAACTTCCCTCTCCCCTCGTGGGAGAGGGCGCTGAGCGAGCATTGGCGAGCGAAGCGGGTGAGGGGCGTCTGAAAGAGCAACCCCTCACCCCGCTCGTGCATCGCTAACGCGCTGCACTCGCCTCCCTCTCCCGCAAGGGGAGAGGGAGCATGCAGCTTGGCGGCTTCGGGAACGACTCAGAATGACGTGCGGGAGCCTTGCCAAGTGGCGCCGATCGCGGTTTGGTCGCACGACCTTATTAAGGGGGGAGGGCAATGGCAAAAGCCGCCGGCTACAAACTCGCGACCTATCAATCGAGCGACGGTGCGCGCGCGGGCGTTATTATCGGCGATCAAGTTTTTGACGCCGCGGCGCTGACCCGTAGAGCGGCTTATGCGAGCGTGCTCGGCATTCTCGCGGATTGGCGAACCGCGGACGCTGCCTTGCGCAAAGCCGCAGCCGGCCTCGGCAAAAGTCCGGGCAAAGGGCGCGGCAAAAGCCGCGTAAAAAGCCGGCCGCTTGGCAAAACCCGGTTGCTGGCGCCGGTGCGATTTCCTTCCGCGATCTATTGCGCCGGCTCGAATTACGCCGACCACGCTGCCGAGATGGCGGCGCGCGACAACCGGCCGCCGCCGCCCGATCCGCACACGCTTGGCCTGAAGGCCTGGCATTTCCTCAAAGCCTCGCGCTCGCTCGCCGATCCAGGATCGCGCGTGAAGATTTCCGGCTATTCCCAACAAATGGATTGGGAGATCGAGCTCGCCGCCGTGATCGGCCGCGCCGCCAAGGAAGTGGCGGCGAAAAACGCGCTCAGCTATGTCGCCGGCTACACCATCGCCAACGATCTCTCGGCGCGCGATCGCGGCCGCCGCGCCAATATGCCGGACGCCTCGCCGTTCAAATGGGACTGGACCAAGCACAAGACGTTCGAGGGCTCGTGCCCGCTCGGTCCCTGGATCGTGCCGGCGAGCGACATCGGCGATCCGCAGAAGCTCGGGCTTAAATTGTGGGTCAATGGCGTGCTCAAGCAGGACTCTAATACCAGCGAAATGATCTATACGCTGGCCGAGCAGATCGAGCAGCTATCGGCCGGCATGACGCTTTATCCCGGCGACATTATTCTCACCGGCACGCCGGCCGGCGTCGGCGCCGGGCGCGGCGAGTTCCTCAAAGCCGGCGACACCGTCAAGCTCTGGATCGAAAAGATCGGCGAGATCGAAAACCGGATGGTGTGACGCGCGCATCAACAGCAATGCAGTGTGACATTCGTAAATGTCCAACCTGAGAATTAAAGGCGCTTACCTTTGCTGACGGCCTCCCATTCCGGCAGCGTCATCAATTTTAAGCCGAGGCGGCCATAGTCCACCCGCAGATAATCGTCGAGCGCGTTTCGAACGATGGCATCGGGCCGTATCAGGGCAACCTCTTGCGCCATCACGCCGACATAGACGGTGTCGCTCCATAGGTAACGATAGCGGTAGAGACCAAGGCCATCGTCGCGGCGCCCCACCATTGTGACGTCACGCTTGAGCCGAATGTCGGAGGGAAAACCCGGAAAAAAAATGAATAGCTTGCGCTGGTGTCGTTTCCCCATGCTCCGCCAACGTGGCCGCCGCCGTATGCGCCTTCCCATGGTCCGTGCGGTCGCCGATCAGCTGGCGAAAACAGCCAAGTCAGGCCAACAGTCACCGCCTGAAACCGTTCGTGCTGGCGCTCTGAGTTGAAAATCCCGCGCCACCGCTGGTCGCTGATGAAGCTAAGTTGACTGTGCCTAGATCCACGTACTGGTAGTCGAGACTGACGATCACGTTGGGTTGCCACAAATAGCTAATGCCGCCGCCGGCGACCCAACCGGTTCTCACAGCAGATGTTTGCGCGCTGAGAAACAGTGGTGGTGGAAAGGCAGAAAGGCTGCTGCTCAAACTGACATGGCCGTAAGCCAGGCCGCCGGTGCCGTAGAGCAGGAACGGTCCCGAAGACCATCCGACGCGCCCGCGCACGGTGCCATACCAGTCTATGTCGGCATTGACGTTGGCCGGAACAGCAAAGATACCCGGCAATACGGTGTTTGCCTGGCTGTTGAGATGCGTCGCCGAGATGTCGGCTTCCAGGCCGTACACCCATACACCCTGCTGCCAATTGTAACCCGCTTGAGCACCAGCCAGCCAACTGCTCGCGCTAGCAGAATTTGACGCGACCGCTGGTGTGGCCACGGCTTGAGCGAATGCAGTTCCAGTGATCGCGAGTAGCGCAGCGATCGCAAGGATGATTTTGAGCTTCATTCTGCCCCCCCGAATCGTCGGTCGACAGGCGCCGAGCTGGCAAATCGGCAATAGCGCGAGGAAGCGACGCCGGTCATTGCAAGCGACGAGACTAAGATAGCGGTGTGCTTGCCCGAGCGACATCGGGACTGTGCAGAATGCCGTTGAATTTCAATGTCTGTGGCAATCTGGTGACATGGGACTAAGTCTCGGAAGTCTGCCTTGATCTGATGATTAGACAGCCCAAAGGGCCGCGAATCAGATAAACACTCTTAATTCGTCAGACTGACGCGCCTTGGGGAGGTATCCATGGCACCTAACGCTATGAGTCAAAAGTCCAGTCGCTCAGTTACGCTTAAGCACCTCGCGGCCAGCATGGCCAAAGAGCATCACCTAACGAAACGGATGGGGCACGTTCTTCTCCACGATCTCATCGGCCTGATCACCAAGCATCTGAAAAAGGGGGAGCGCATCCGCATTGCCGGTCTTGGTATCTTGCAAGTAAGGAAGCGCGCCGCGCGCATGGGGCGTAATCCCGCAACCGGCGAGCCGATCCAGATCAAGGCGGGCAAGAAAGTCGCGTTCCGGGCGAGCAAGGAATTGAAACTCGCCGCCTAAAGCATGATCCCGAAAAGGCCTGCCCTCGGACTTGATCCGAGGGTGGGAACCGGTTTCCCGCCTACGCGAAGCCCTTAGCGGCGGGTTGCACTTTCGTTTGATCCCTCGGTGGGCGAAGGCAGGTCGGAAAAGACCATGCTCAAACAAAAGGCACGATCCCGAAAAGGCCTGCCCTCGGACTTGATCCGAGGGTGGGAACCGGTTTCGGAAAAGGTCATGAAATTCGCCCCGTCAACATCGTTGGCGGGGCATTTTCTTTTCTGATGCAGCCTGACACGGCCAAACGAAGAGCTTTGCCCAGTCTCCGTTTTGTCGCGTGCGGCCCATTGGAACTCTCCCGATTTTGCTGCGTTCTTTGTCCAGCAAAATGGCGATCGGGAGAGGTGCCATGGCTATTCAGAGGCAGGAGCAAGCGGTACGGGAAAAACTCGTCGGGTACGTGTTTCTTGCCAGCCTGGCGGCCGGATAAGTTGTCAGCTTGTTTATGTAGTCATTTAGCCGATACGTAAGACGTGCGCTGTCCTGATACGTGGCTGCATTCAAGTCAATTGATTTGATGCTGGTCGCGACGCCGTTTTCCCATCGATCGATCCCCGCAAACGTGCGAGGCAAATTCGCGCCGAGTTTGTCATTGAAGTAATTTCCCCGCTTGGCCCAACCCATTTTCCACGGATTCTCGGCGGCAGCACCGGCCGCGGCCGCCCCTGCTTCGCCTTCGACGGCGGCGGCTCCTCCCGCTCTCCCGATGGCTGCGCGCGGCAACATGAGCAGGGCCGGCAACAGCTCATGCAACAGACCCATCGCCGCAGGGTCGGTTTTTGCAAAGACCGCGATGTTATCGAGAACCTCCTGCCGCGCTTTTTTGTTATTTCCCGCCTCGAGCGCATCGCTGAGCGCACGGTTCAGCGCATTGCCTCCTGGGGTATCGCTGACATCATAAAAGTGCTTTTTAATTTCGGCGCGTATCGCCGGTTCATCCTCCGCCTTCGCATTGGCGATCCATTCCACCAAGTCGTGCAATTCGTCGATATCGTCATCGCCGGGCGGCAGCCTGACCCAATCCGCGTTGGGGCTGGGCGACGAGCCATCCGATGAGGGCGGAGGTTCGCCGTTTTCGGCGACCCGCACTTCAGGGGATGTCCCGCCCGATCCATCCGTGGACGCAAACCAGCCCGGATTTGGCGCGGTGCCGGTGCGCGGATGTTGCTCCGGATCCCAATTCGCATCGCCGTATTTAGCGACGACTACATCGCAGCCATGTTTGATGAGCCGATCCTCCGCCTCTAACGCATTGCGCGCCGCTTGATCCGGCAAGTCGGGAATCCGCAAATGCACTGCCGCGATTCGCGCGAGCAGCAAGTCGTGGGCGTTCAACGCAGCCGCAACGGTCGCAAGCCCGCCCAAGAGCGGCCCTGCGTCGACGTCCGTCCGGTAGGCCCGGCTGAGCAGTCGTTGGATGTCGCGCGCGTCGCGTACGACAAAGCGACCGCCGCGCCGTTTAATGAGCGGCGTGCGGCCGAGAACCAGACCTTGCTCGTTGCAAGCGAGGCCAAGATTGTCCGCGCCCGCTTCGCTCAAACGCCAGAGGGGATGAAACATTCCCGCTCTGTCACCAAAAAGCGGACATATGTGTCAATGAAAAAATGACAGACGGCTTTTTCCAGTACCTATAATCAAAGAAAAAGCTTTGACTTTTCTGGTAGTTAACTACCGGGCCCCGTGCGTCCCGCCAGGCCGGTTCTCCAGCTAGCGGGGAACGAGAATTAGCGCGTCACTCCCAATGATTCGCGCGCCATCCCCGCCCCACCCCGCGTCAACTCTTTCTGCTCGCCGTAAATCCATTCCATGCCGGCCATCGCTTCTTCCGGGGTGCGCGCGCCGAGCATCATGTTGCGCAGCTCCTTGGCGACGCCGCCGGCGTGATAAAATTCGCCGTAGACGCGCGCCATGATCTGGACGCGGCCGGTGCGCAGGTAACGCGCCTGCTGATAGGCGCGGAACGCCGCCGCATAATCGCCGTCCGCCGCGACCGCTTTATCGGCAAGGCAGACCGCATCCTCGACCGCCATGGCGGCGCCTTGCGCCAGATATTGCAGCATCGGATGCGCGGCGTCGCCGAGAAGCGTGATGCGGCCGCGGCTCCATTCCTTGATCGGCGGCCGGTCGCATAGCACCCACATGCGCCAGCTTTCGATCTTGTTGAGGAGCGCGCGCACCGGCGCGCAGGTCGCCGCGAAGCGCTCGTGCAGCTCGGCCGGATCGCCGTAGCTGTCCCAGCCTTCCTCGTAGCGATTGGAGTGAAACACGGCGACGAGGTTGTAGAGTTCGCCGGTGCGCAGCGGATAGAGCACGAAATGCACCTTCTCGCCGGCCCACAAGGTCATGTTGTGCCAGCGGTACTGCTCCGGAATTTCCGGCATCGGCAGCACGGCGCGATAGGTGATGTGGCCGGCCGGCTTCGGCTTGCCGTCGCCGACCACGATTTCGCGAATGGTCGACCATAATCCGTCGGCGCCGATCAAGGCGGCGCCGCGATAGTCCTTGCCGCTTGCGGTCTTGGCTTTGATGCCGCCATTGACCTCATCGACCGCGACGATTTTCTGCGCGGCATCGAGCCGGATCAGATTGGATTTACGGCAAGCATCGAGCAGCACGCGGTGCAAATCGCCGCGATGGATGAGCGCGTAAGGATGATGAAATTTTTTGCGGAACGCATCGCCGAGCGGAATGCGCGTGACTTCCTCGCCGGTGATGGAATCCAGCATCACCAGATTTTCGGGAAACACCGCGAGCGCGCTGACCGGTTCGATCAGGCCGAGCCTTTCGAACATCCAGAACACGTTCGGCCCGAGCTGGATGCCGGCGCCGATCTCCTTGAACTCGCCGGCCTGCTCGATGACCTGCGAGGCAATGCCTTGGCGCGCGAGCGCCAAAGCGGCGGTCAGCCCGCCAATGCCGCCGCCGACGATCAGCACTTGTTCGTTTTTCCAGGATGGCATGGCGGCCTGCTCCGCTTGCGGTTCATTAGAAGAGTCCCTCCCTGTGGGAGGGACCATTCGCCAACGCGTTTACCCTCCCCTGAAAGGGGAGGGTCGGCGCGCGAAGCGCGTCGGGGAGGGGTCAGACTGCCTCGCGCTATTGACCCCCACCCGGCGGCCTGCGGGCCGCCGACCTCCCCCTTTCAGGGGGAGGAAAACTTTTCAGTCATCCACATGCGACAGGCCGCGCAGCGCGGCGAGCACGCGCTCCGGGGTGATCGGCATCTGCACGATCGGCGCGGCGCCGAGCGGACGCAGCGCATCATTGATCGCATTCATCACGCAGGCTGGCGCGCCGGCAGTGCCCGCCTCGCCCGCGCCTTTGGCACCGAGCTCGGAATCCGCGGTCGGCGTCACCACATGGCCGACCTCGATATCCGGCATTTCCGCCGCCATCGGCACCAGATAATCCATCATGTTGGCATTGAGGAGCTGGCCGGCCTCGTCGTAGAGGCAGTGCTCAAACAAGGCGCCGCCGATGCCCTGCACGATGCCTCCGCGGATCTGCTCATCGACGAGCTGCGGATTGATCACCGTGCCGCAATCTTCGACGCACCAGTGCTTGAGCAGGCTCACCTGCCCGGTTTTGATATCGACTTCCAGATAAGAGGCCTGCACGCCATTGGTGAAAGCGAACGGCCAGGCGCGCGGCACGTAGTGGCGCGTCACCATGAATTCAGCCTGAAAGCCGGGCGGCAGCGTGTCAGGCCGGAAATAAACGACGCGCGCGACTTCTTCAAGCGGCATGCGCTCGCGGCCGGTATCGGCATCGACGACGATGCCGCCCCGGATATCGAGCGCCTGCGGATCGGCCTGCAAGATTGACGCGGCGGCGGCGAGCACATTGGCGCGCAGCGCCTTGCCGGCCTGCCAGGCGGCTTCGCCGCCGATGCCGGCGGCGCGCGACGCCCAGGTGCCGCCGCCATAGGGCGTGTTGTCGGTGTCGCCGGTGACGACGCGCACGCGCTCGATCGGCACGCCGAACGAGGTGGCGACGCATTGCGCCAGCACCGACTCGGCGCCCTGCCCCTGCTCGGTGACGCCGGAATGGCAGAATACCGCGCCGGTGGCGTCGAGCCGCACCGTGGCGCCGTCTTGCGAGGAGATGCGGGCGCCGCCGACGCCATAGAACGCCGCCGACGGATTGGTGACCTCGATGAACGAGGCAAGCCCGATGCCGCGATGGATGTCTTGCGCGCGCAGGCGCGCCTGCTCAGCGCGCAGGCCCGTGTAATCCATCATGCGCAAAATCTTGTCGAGCGCGGCATGATGCGACAAGCGTTCGAATTTCAAGCCGGAGGCGCTCGTCGCCGGATATTTGTCGTCGGCGAAAAGATTGCGCCGCCGCATTTCGGCGACATCCATGCCGATCTTGGCCGCCGCCAGTTCGACAAGGCCCTCAGTGACTGCGGTCGCGATCGGGTGGCCGACGGCGCGGTACTGGCACATCACGTTCTTGTTCTGAAAAACGACGCGGGCGCGGGCGCGGTAATTCGGGCAGGTATAGGATCCGCCCACCAGATTGACGACCTGATTGGCTTCGATGCCGCTGGTGCGCGGATAGACCGAATAGGGTCCGATTCCGGTCAGATCGTCGATCGCGAAGGCGGTGATCGTGCCGTCGCGCTTGACGCCAATCTTCGCATGGACGCGATGATCGCGGGCGTGAATGTCGGTAACGAAGCTTTCCAGCCGATCGGCGACGAATTTGACCGGCCGCTTGAGCAATTTCGCTAGCGCCGCCGTCGCCATCTCGTCGGCATAGACATGCACCTTGATGCCGAACGAGCCGCCGACATCATTGGTGACGACGCGAACTTGATGCTCTTCCAGCCCGAGATGCTAGGCGAAGCCGTGTGCGCCGTGGTGGCCAAGAGCCGCGCCGAAGCCGAGGACGCCTGCGCGCTGGTCGAGGTCGACTATGAGGTGCTGCCCGCGGTGACCGATCCGGAAACTGCGCTCGATGCCAAGACGCCGGTGATTCATCCCGAGCTTGGTGACAATCTCACCTTCGAGCGCCTTCTGAACGCCGGCGATCCGGAC
>NZ_FYEN01000008.1:0-10774 GCF_900188135.1 Rhodoplanes sp. JGI PP 4-B12
CGAAGTTCGCATGAGAGCGTGCCGACAAAGCGTGCGAACTTCGGAATCGGGACGCTAGGCGGGCGGCCGCGGCCAAACGAATTGGAATTGAAAAATAATGGACCAGAATCGGCCATTGCTGCGACTCATTTCCGGCGTCGGCAAAAAGGGTCCGGCGTGCTTTGCGATCGAAGCCCGGGGCAAACGCCTTGTGCTTGACCTCGGCGAGGGCCCGCCGCCGGGATGCCTGCCCGATGTGGCCGCAATCGCGCCAGCAGACGCGCTGATCCTCAGCCACGGCCATAAGGACCATATCGGCGGGCTGTCGCTTCTGGCACAGCTCGGTAATCCACCGGTTTACGCTACCGAAATCGTCGCCGGCGCTCTGCCCAAGGGACTCCCCGCACGCACACTGCCCGTCCAGGGGATGAGCGAGGTGCTTGGCATTGCGATCGAGACCGGACGCAACGGCCATGCGCCCGGCGGCGTCTGGCTCAATTTCGCGATCGGCGATGGCTTTCTTTATACCGGCGACTATTCGGCGGAATCGATCCTCTATGCCTACGATCCGCCGGCCCGCGCGGTCGCCACCGCACTCATCGACTGCTCTTATGGCGATTACCAAACGCCTTTGGCGGAATGCTGGAGCGAGCTTGCGGCCCATCTCGGCAAGGGGCCGCTGCTGTTGCCGGTGCCGGCCAACGGCCGCGGCCCGGAAATCGCGCTCGAACTGATGCGGCACGGTTTGCGCGATATTTTCATCGACGATGCTATGCAAAAGGCAGTGCGGCAGCTTGCCGATCCTGCCAAGGTTTCTCTCTGCGACGGTCTTGTTCAACAGATTGAGCGGCTTGCCCAAATCGCACAGCCGATCGACGGCCCGCGCGGCGTGATGCTCGCCGCATCGGCCGATGGCGCGTCCGGCGCGACGGCACGCTTGCTGCCGGAATTCGAGCGCTCAGGCGAAATCGCGATCCTCTTCACCGGCTATATCAATCCTAACACGCCGGCGGAGCGGCTGAGCAAAAGCGGTCGCGCGCAGACCATGCGCTGGAACGTCCATCCGCGCCTATCCGACACGGTGACGCTAGTGCGGAACGTACAGGCGCGGACCGTAATTCCAGCCTTCTGCGATCATGCCCAGCTGCCGAAGCTCAGTGCCGCGCTGGCGCCGGCGCGCGTCACCATGGACGCGGTTGTGGCGATTTGATTAAGTGCGCGCGCACAGCCGCGTCCGATCAAATAAATTCATGATTTGATCTCATGACTCCCGTCAAGCCGCGAACCGTCTATTACGCGAGCGTCGGACCGCTCCTGAAATGCTTCGATGTCGATGCCGACGGCGCGGAGTTGCGCGAGCGTGGCGCGGTCACGGTCCCGGCGAACATCCAATATGCCTGGCCGCATCCGTCACGGCGCTTTCTCTATGTCGTTTCCAGTAACGGCGGCCCCGGCATTCCCGGCGACAAGCATTTTGCCAATACCTTTCTCATCGATCCGGCAACCGGCGGCTTGAGCCCGCATGGCGAACCCGCAGCGCTGCCGTCGCGGCCCATCCATGCCAGCGTCGATCGGAGCGGCAGTTATTTGCTTACGGCTTACAACAATCCGAGCGGGCTAACCGTGCATCGCCTTGTCGCCGACGGCAGCATCGGCGCGCCGGTGCAACAGCCGCCGGATCTCGACACCGGCATCTATGCGCATCAGATCCTGGCAACGCCGTCGAATCGCTGCGTCGTGCTGGTGACGCGCGGCAACCACGCCACAGCGAACAAGCCGGAGGATCCCGGCGCGATCAAGACATTCGCATTTGAGAATGGCGTGTTGCGAAACTCGGCGTCGATCGCGCCCGGCAATGGTCTCGGCTTCGGTCCGCGCCATCTCGACTTTCACCCGGCCAAACCCTGGGCCTTTGTCTCGATCGAGCGCCAGAACAAGCTCTATGTCTATGCGCTCGACGATGCCACCGGCCTCGCGCGGGACCCGCTTTTTGTGAAGGATACTTTGTCGAATCCCAAGACGCCGGCGAGTCAGGGCGCGGGACCGATCCATGTCGATCGCAACGGCAAATTCGTCTACCTGACCAATCGGACCTTCCCGGTGGCTGATGGCGGCGGCAGAGAAATTTCGAATGGTGGCGAGAACAATGTGGTCGCGTACGCCATCGATCAGAATAGCGGCGAGCCGAAGCCGATCCAGCACATCGACGGCCGCGGCGTTCAACTGCGCACCTTCGGCATCGACGAAAGCGGTCGACTTCTGGTCGTCGCCAGCATCATGCCGATGCCACGCCGCGACGGCGCCGGCATGCCGGCGGGGATGACGGTTTTCCGGATCGCTGAGGACGGCAGGCTCAGTTTCGCGCGCAAACACGACGTCGAAGTCGGCACTTCCCAGCAATTCTGGAGCGGAATGCTCGCGCTACCCTGACGGAGACGGAGCCAAATACCCGCGACGACGACGACACACACCGTCGCCCGCAATCTGCTATCCTTAAGAACGAGGTGTACGGCCCGCATGGCGGTGCCGAACGCGCCATGACGTGCACCAGCTACGCCGATCGCACGGACAGGAGAAGCAGCATGCGAAAATTGCTCCTCGTTGTCGTCTCCGCCACCGCTGCCTTATTCAGCGCCGCGCTTTACGCCGACAATTATCCTTCGCGCCCGGTCACCATGGTGGCCGTGTTCGGTCCCGGCAGCGCCAGCGACACCATCTGCCGCATCATCGCCAACGAGCTTGGTCCCGCGCTTGGCCAGCCGGTGATCGTGGAAGATCGTCCGGGTGCCGACGGCGCGCTGGCTGCGCTTTACGTCCATCATCAGCTAGCGGATGGCTATACCCTGCTGATGGGGACCAATTCGCCCCTCTCAGCCGATCCTTATCTGCATAAGGACGTGAACTACGATCCGGTGAAAGACTTTGTGCCGATCACGCGAGTCGGAAGCTTCACATTGATGCTGGTTATCGATCCGAAACTCCCGATCCATTCGGTCAGGGAGCTCATCGACTATGCCAAGGCCAATCCCGGCAAGCTGACCTTTGCAACCGGCAACACTGCCGGCATCGTCGCCCTTGAGACGATTAAACATGTCGCCGGCATCAGCATGCTGCACGTGCCCTACAAGAGCACGCCGCCCGCGCTCGAAGACATCATCGGCGGTCGGGTTTCGATGATGCTTGCCGATTTCACCACCGCCATGCCGCATATCAATGCCGGCACGCTGCGCCCACTGGCCGTGTCGCGCATCCGGCGCAGCACGCTGTTCCCGGATCTGCCGACCATGGACGAGGCTGGTATCAAAGGCTTCAATCTCGACACGTGGGCGGGCCTGGTCGCGCCGGCCGGCACGCCGCCGCAAGTCGTGAACAAGCTCAATGGCGCGCTGCGCAAGATCATCGACAGTCCAGAGGCGCAAGCCAGGTTCAAGAATGTCGGCTTCGAGGGCTTCTCCTCAACGCCGGAAGAGCTGGGCGACTTCATCAAGGCTCAACTCGCGCTGTGGGGAAAGATGATTAAGGACGCCAATATCCAAATGGATTGACGACGACGACGCGCGCTTTGCTTCACGCGCGCGGATCAAGCCGCAGACTTGGATAAACTTTCCCGAGGAACGTGGGACGCCCCCTCGCGCGCGCGATAGCGGTTCGCATAGCAGTGCGTGAACTCGGCGCCCAACAGCACGATTTGCGCGGAATAATAGACCCAGATCAACAGGATCACGAGCGAGGCGGCCGCGCCATAGGTGGAAGCGAGCGCCAGCTTGCCCACATAGATGCCGATCACCAATTTGCCGAGCTCGAACAGCGCGGCGGTGATGGCGGCGCCGAGCCAGACATCGCGCCACTCCACCTCAGTATCGGGCAGCCACTTGAACATCATGGCGAACATCGCGGTGATGGCCGTAAACGAAATGAGCGAACCGGCGCTTTGCAGGGCCGTCTGCGGCAATTCAGCGCCAACAAATTGCCCGGCGGCCGACAAGGCCGTGGTGAACAAGAGCGACACTAGGAGCAGAAAACCAAATCCGATCACCGCGCCCAGCGAGATCAGATACGTGCGGATGAATTGCCAGACGCCGCTGATCTTTGTTTCATCTACCTCCCATACCGTATTGAAGGCGTCCTTGAGCTGAACGACGACGCCAAGCGCGCTGAACAACAGAACCGCGGTGCCGATCGCGGTGGCGAGCAAGCCCTGTTGCGCCTTGTTTGCTCCGGCAAGCATGCCGTCTATCGCCGCCGCCGCGGTCTGGCCGACCATGCCGGAAAGCTGCTCCTGCACTTGGCCGCGCGCGGCTTCTGCACCGAATACGAAACCGGCGATCACGATCGCAATGACCATCAGCGGACCGACGGAGAAAATCGAATAATAGGCAAGCGCGGCGCCCTGCCGCGCATCCTTATGCGCGATCCAATTCTCGATCGTCGATTTGATCAGGAGCCAAGCGCTTTTCATCGCTCCGCTTTTTGTCACAAGCCTCGGCATCGTTGGACCGAGCATTGGTTCAACGTAAGGCGCGCGGGGCCGGTTCCCCCACGCCGGATCGGGTTCCGGCCGTTAACGCGCTTTGAGCGTCGCTCACCATTTGCGGCGCCGAACTGCGCGCATTCCGCTTTATTTCATCAATAATCCATTTACGCGTGCACGGTAATGCAGAGGACCGAGAAGCGCAGAGAATCCGATGTCCAGTACCGACCATGTTTGGTGGCGTCCGGGAGGACGAAGCCCTTTCTCGCTCGATCCGACCAAGCCGCGCTTACCGCAAATAGGCTCGGCAATCTGGCAGAGCCTTGTAATATTTGGCGGTCCTGCGATCGGGCTGGTTGCGATCGACCACTATCCCTTTCTGATCGCCGACCGCACAATCTATGTCGGCGGGCTCGCCAGCATTGGGCTCTGGTTTCTGGCCAGTTTTGTCATCTGGGGCAGCGACGACTTTCCCCGCGGGATGCCGCAACACCTTAAACTAGTATTCCGCGCCGGTTTCGGCCTCTGCATGACCTTCCTCGTGTTTGGACTTGCCGGCATCGCCAACGGCTATGGCACGCCACTGATCAGCAGGGATGTAGCCGTCGTTGCCAAGCACCCGACGCGCCAGAGCGATCCAGATCACCGTACATATTACGTAGCCATGCGTGCCTGGCCCTCCTCACGCGCGGTCGTCGAGCTCCATGCTCCGCGCAAGGTGTACGACCGATTGCATGTTCCCATCACGGCAATCGATACGCCGCAGGAGGACCTCCAAGCGATGGCGGACAGCGGCTCCGTGCGGCTTATCGTCGGTCAAGGCCGGCTCGGCGTAGAATGGCTGAAAGCCATCGAACTACCGTAACAGCAACGCGCACCTCGCTCAGACGGCGCGGCCTCGGCTGACAGCTCGGCAATTTTGTGCTGGAGTGGACAGCAGAGGAACGCATCAATGCAGATCAGGGTTTCGCCGAACAGTATGCAACGCAGCGCCGAAGAATGGCAGGCGCGCGTCGATCTTGCGGCGGCGCACCGGCTCGCCTTCAGGCACGGTTTTAGCGAGGGCATTTTCAACCATCTCACGCTTACCGTTCCGGGTCGCAACGATGTCTATTATCAGATCCCGTTCGGCATGCATTGGTCCGAAGTGACCGCCTCGTCGCTGATGGAGGTCGGCATAGCCGACGGCAAGGTCAAGCGCGGCACCGGCGACGTTGAGCGCTCCTGCTACTGCATACACGCACCGATTCATAAGGCGCTGCCGCAAGCCGCCGCGGTGTTTCACACCCACATGCCCTATGCCAGCGCGCTTACGCGCCTGGAAGATCCGCGCATCAAGGAAATCGGCCAGACCGAAGTCGGCTTAAGCGACATGATCGCCTATGACGACGAATATACCGGCCCGGCCTTCGACCCCGCCGAAGGCGAGCGCCTCGCCAGGGTCATCGGCAATAAGAGCGTTTTGTTCATGGCCAATCACGGCATCACCACGCTCGGCCTCACCGTCGCCGAGGCCTATGACCGGCTCTATTACCTCGAGCGCGCAGCGCAGGTTCAAATCTACGCCATGTGGACGGGCCAGCCGCTCAAACAGGTGCCGGCCGTGGTGGTCGAGAAGACCAAGCGCGAAATTGGCGGCGCGAAATTCTACGACGGCCCAAGTCCGGCGCAGCGGCATTTCGATGCGTTGAAACGCATCCTCGATCGAACGGAACCCGACTACAAAACCTGAAGCTGGCGCACCGCTCCGACCAACGCAGCCGGTCTCGCTGCGGTGAACGAGGTTCGGGTTCCACTTGATTGCGAAAGATTGCACTGCAACCTTGACCGGGGCGGCGCATCGCTCGTATGCGCCCGAGCAGGGTTGTCGACGGCCAAGAACGAGCGCAGGATAATTTCGGTTCTGGTATTTGCCTTGCGGCGGGATTGCGCCCGCCACCGATAAAATAAAATTCGGTTTAGGGAGCGCTCGATGAAATCCGTATCCATCCTGTGGATGACGACTGCGCTGGCCGCCGGTCTGTCCCTTGCGCCGAGCGCTGTCCGCGCGGATGAGCACGCGCCCGCCGCGCTGACCGGTCAAGTCACGTCAGACGCCGAGGGCGCCATGGAAGGCGTCGTGGTGACGGCGCGCAAGGATGGATCGATCGTATCGACGAGCGTGACAACTGACGCCAAAGGCCGCTACGCGTTTTCGGAAAGCCGTTTAGAGCCAGGTCGTTACACCGTCACGATCCGCGCGGTCGGTTACGATCTCAGCGCGCCGACGAGCGCCAATGTCATCGCCGAGCGGACGAGCAGCCTCAATCTCAAGCCCGATAAAACGCATGACCTCGCAAGTCAGCTCAGCAATGCCGAATGGATGATGAGCATCCCGGGCAGCGAAGAGCAAAAAGCCATGCTGCTCGACTGCATGAGCTGCCACACGCTGGAGCGCATCGTGCGCTCGACCCATGACGTGAACGAGTGGATGCAGGTGATCAGCCGGATGAAGGGCTATGGCGCGGTGAGCCAACCGATCAAACCGCAGGTGATGCTCGATCCTGACCGCGCCGGGAAGCCCGAGGACTACCGCAAGATGGCCGAATATCTCGCGACCATCAATTTGAGCGCGACCGATCACTGGCAGTATCCGCTCAAGACGCTGCCGCGCCCGACCGGCCGCTCGACGCATGCGATCGTGACTGAATACGACGTGGTTCGGCCGACCACCGAGCCTCACGACGTGGTGCTCGATAAGGAGGGCAACGTCTGGTACTCGGATTTTGGTGAGCTCTTCATCTCCAAGTTTGACCCAAAGACGCTCAAACTCACCGAATATCCGACCAAGAAATTCAAACCGGACGCGCCGGAAGGAAATCTCTCGCTCGAGTTCGACCGGAACGGGAAACTCTGGTTCGACACCATGTACCAGGGCGCGCTCGGCACGCTTGATCCGAAGACCGGCGAGACCAAATTCTATCCGTTGGCCGCGGAGTGGAACGACAACCGGGTGCAATTAAATTTCGTCGGACTGCGCCACGATGTCGACGGCAAGGTCTGGACCAAGAGCGTCGGCACCCAGGACATTTTCCGGCTCGATATCGCCAGCAACACCTGGGAAAAATTCCATCCGACGAGCGAGTTGCCGGCGGGTCATCACTACAGCATGTATCAGGTGATATCCGACTCCAAAAATAATTTGTGGATGGCCGAGTTCTCGGAAGGGTATCTCGGCACCATCGATGCGAAGACCCATGCGGTGAAATGGTTCCCGTTGCCGACGCCGCATGCCCGCGCGCGGCGCATGGAGATCGACGATCAGGACCGTATCGTGGTGACGGAATATCGCGGCAACAAAGTCGCGATCTTCGACACCAGGAAGGAGAAGTTCACCGAATATCCGCTGCCACCCTACACGTTCCCGTATCGGGCAAACATCGATAAGAACGGCGCCATCTGGGCCTCGACAATGGCGACCGATCGCGTCGTCCGCATGGATCCGAAGACCGGAGCAACGGAGCAATATCTGATGCCGTCCGAGACCAATATGCGGACCCTTTACGTTGATAATTCGACGACGCCGGTGTCATTCTGGGTCGGTTCGAACCATGCCCACGCCTTGGTGAAGGTCGAGCCGCAGGATTGATCTTATCGAGCATCGTCTCCCGGGCGCAGCGGCGCCCCCCGCAGCGGCGCTGGCTGCTCTTCGAGCATCGCCTCGATCGCGGTGCGGGTCGTTTCGACATCGAGGCCGTGCGCTTCGACCAGATCGCGGCAGTCGGCGAGGATCGCATCAGCATCCTGCATCATTTTCAGCCGCTTGAAGCGATCGTCGCGCCGCAATCCCATGCTGGCGCCGATGATCTCGTATATATTCATTATGCGGAGCGGCCAGTCGCGCTCATGCGCACAGAGTTCGCGGTGATCGGAATGGTAGACCGCGACCAGCGCATCGACGCCGACGGCCGCCGCGGTTTCCAGTTCCTGCTCCTGCAATTGCCGGCGATAGGCCGGCAGCACGCGAATGCTGTTGGCCTGTAATCCGACCGCTGGCTGGTGCAGATCGACGATTTCAATACCGGGGACCGCGCGCAAAATGTCCTCGGCCGCTTCGACGACTCCATGGATGCCCGGATGGCGGTGCAATGCGATCCGCATCGGCACGGGCTCACGCAGCAGCGGCCGCAGCCGGTCGAGATTCTTGCGGATGAACAGCGTGAACGGCGTCATTTCGAACGGCCGCGCACCGCGCGTCCTTTCGATCGTCGGCAGTGTCGTCTCGGCGAACTGCACCTGACACGACGGACACCACGACAGCACCTGCCCGCTCTTGCTGCGCGAAAGCTTGTCGAGCGTGCCTTCGGCGACACGGCCGGATGTCGCGACGTCGCCGGCGCGCATCTGCACGATGCCGCAGCAATGCGTCGGTCCGCCCATCACCTCATAGGTGACGCCGAGCGCATCCATGATGTCGAGGGCGAGGAGTGCGATGTGCGGCGTCTTGAGCACGTTGCAGCCGGTGTAAAAAACGAAATCCGGCGGCTCTTCTGCGCCACTCGCTTGCTTGGCGCCCTGCCCCAAGCGTTGCAGCAGTGCGTCATCGAGCTGGATGCGCGACAGATGCGTGACCTCGCGCGCAACTTTGCGGAAACCATCGACGCCATTTTTGCGCTGTACTGCCGCGTCGGACCTGCGCGCCATCTGGACCCGCGCCATGTGCAACAGGAAGCGCGGATTAACGCCGTAGTCGCAGGCCTTGATACATTCGCCAGAGAGAATGCAGGCATTGGCCCATTTGCGGGCGGCCTCATTGCCATCATTGGTGCGAACTTGGCCGGTGCGCACAATGTCGATGATGCCGTCAATGACTGCGGCGGGATTTTGCAGCTCTTCCGGCGTGAGTCCGCCTGGCCCGGTGACCGGGCAAACCTCAACGCATTTGCCGCAACGGGTGCAGGCATCGGCCATGGCCAGCGCGCGCCCATTCAACGCAGCTTCGAATGTCTGCACTGCCGGGTCGGTCGAGCTTTGCGACGAGGACGGCATTATCGTGGGCTACCTCATTGCCAGAGCGAATCCGGCAAATCGTAAGTCTGGGTCAGCGTACTGCCCCGCCCGGTCCGATTAAAGCCCGATTGAAGGCCTTTGCAAGCCGTTGTAAGACCGATCGTTCCTTCCGATAGGCCCAAGCGAAAATGACTTTGCACTTACCAGCAATTTCGCTTTGGCATTCCACCACGCCGCTGCGCGAGGCATGTAATGGGTGAATTCTGATGGGTGAATTCGCGATAGGCCAGCCCGTTCCGCGATTCGAAGATCCGCGGCTGGTTAAGGGCCACGGACGCTATGTCGCCGATATGGTGTTTCCCGGCATGGCCTTCGGCTGTGTGCTGCGCTCGCCGCATGCCCATGCGCGCATCCGCTCGATCGATATTGCCAAAGCCAAGAGCGCGCCCGGCGTGCTCGCGGTGCTGACTAGCGCCGAGTATAAGGCCGCCGGCTTCGGCGATCTGCCGGTGCCCGGCGGACTGCAGCGCCGCAATGGCGTGCCCGGCTATCGGCCGCGTTATCCGGCGCTGGCCGAGGACCGCGTCCGCATGATCGGCGACTACGTCGCCTTCGTCGTTGCGGAAAATTACTATCAGGCGATCGATGCCGCGGAGCTGATCGAGGTCGATTACGAGCCGTTGCCTGCGATCGCATCCACCGGCGATGCCACAAAGCCGGGGGCACCGCTGGTCTGGGACGATTGTCCCAACAATATCGGCTTCGTCCATCTCGAAGGGAACAAGGAAGCAACCGACGCGGCGTTTGCGCGCGCCGCGCATGTCGTCAAGCATCGCTTCGTTATCAATCGCGTCACGGCGGCGACCATGGAGCCGCGCGGCTGCATCGGCATGTTCGAGCCGATCGAAGGCCGCTACACGATCTACACGACCTTGCAGCGGACCAATGTGTTTCAAACCGAACTGTCACAATTTGTGCTGAAAGTCCCCGACAGCAAGATCCGTGTGGTGTGCGGCGACATCGGCGGCAGCTTCGGCATGAAGTCGGCCGTCTACAACGAAGTGGCGCTGGTGCTGTGCGCCGCCAAGCTCACCGGGCGCCCGGTGAAATGGGTGGCGACACGGTCGGAATCTTTTCTGTGCGACGCGCAAGGCCGCGATAATGTCACCGAAGCGGAACTCGCGCTCGACCAGAACGGCACGTTCCTCGGCTTCCGTGCCAGGGTCACCGCCGCGATCGGTGCCTATCTGCAGACCGGCATGCCGGCTTTTACCGGCAATCTCGGCACCCTGGCCGGCGTCTACCGCACGCCGGCTTCCCATATCGAGGCCACCG
>NZ_FYEN01000005.1:0-13362 GCF_900188135.1 Rhodoplanes sp. JGI PP 4-B12
GTCGGTGAACGGGAATGGGATGAGCACCAAGTCGCCGCGCTCAGGCATTGTCCCAGACTTGGTCCTCGGCGTTGTCCCACACCGGCACAAGCGAAACCGACTGCGCGCCCATCAGATCGCGCCATTGCCCGCGTTCACCGCGCTCGCGAAGAAAGGCAACAAAATCGAGCACTTCGCGCGCCAGAGGTTCGGGCAGCGTTTTCACTTGCTCATAAACCAGCTCAGCAAGGCTCATGCGTAACTCCTGTCGATGCTGGCCTCGGCAACGTGCAGGGACAATGCCACCGCAGTGACCTCGGGATGATTGTCGGGCGACAGATCGAGCGCCATCGCAGAAATCTTCGCCAGCAGTTCGTCGAGCGTCGGTGCGTCGGCCGCGGCGGGAATATCGTCGCAATGCCCGCTCCAGACCGAGGCCTCGTCGTCCCACGCGGCGGAAATCGTAAAGATCACCGGTTTCGACATGTTCGCTCCGTTGGCGGCAGTGCCGCCGCGAAGGCACCACAGCCAGCCGCGCTTTTATCATATCACGCGCGTGCCGGGGAGGCCGCGTGAACGAGGCCGAGACCCGCGCCGAACTGATCGACCCGGCATTGCGCGGCGCTGGCTGGGGTGTCGTCCCCGATAGCCGGGTCCGCCGCGAAATGATTGCGCCCGGGCGTATCGAAGGCGCCGGCCGGCGCGGCAAGCCGGAAATCGCCGACTACGTGCTGACCTTCCGCAATCACAAGCTGGCAGTAATCGAGGCCAAGGCGCACGAAAAGGGAGACACCGAAGGTGTCGGGCAGGCCAAGGCCTACGCCGAAAAGTTGCAAGCGCGCTTCGCGTACTCCACCAACGGTCGGCGCATCTACCGGATTGACATGGCGACCGGGAAGGAGGGCTATGTCGAGCGCTATCCGACCCCGGACGAGCTCTGGGCCGAGGTGTTCAAGACGCCCAACGAATGGCGCGATCGCTTCGCCGCAGTGCCATTCGAGGAGCGTGGCGGCACCTGGCAGACGCGCTACTACCAGCACAACGCCATCGAGAATGCGCTTGAAGCGATCGCCGCTGGCAAGCAGCGTATCCTGCTGACACTGGCGACCGGCACCGGCAAGACCGCGATAGCCTTCCAGATCGCCTGGGCTCTGTTCCAAAGCCGTTGGATTCTATCGCGGAAGCCGGAGCGGCGGCCGCGCGGCCTGTTCCTCGCCGACCGGAACATCTTGGCTGATCAGGCCTACAATGCTTTCTCGGCGTTTCCCGAAGACGCGCTGGTGCGCATCAAGCCCGACGAAATTCGGAAGAAGGGCCGCGTGCCGAAAAACGCCAGCATCTTCTTCACAATCTTCCAAACCTTCATGAGCGGTACCGGTGTGGACGGCCAGCCGGCACCTTATTTCGGTGACTACCCGCCGGATTTCTTTGACTTCATTGTCATTGACGAGTGCCATCGCGGCGGGGCTAACGACGAGAGCAATTGGCGTGGAATTCTCGAATACTTCGCACCGGCAGTGCAGCTCGGGCTGACCGCGACGCCGAAGCGCCGCGACAACGTCGACACCTACGCCTATTTCGGCGAGCCGGTTTACGTCTATTCGCTGAAAGACGGCATCAACGACGGCTTCCTGACGCCGTTCAAGGTCAAACAAATCGCCACCACGCTCGACGACTACCTCTACACGCCCGACGACAAGGTTGTCGAAGGCGAGATCGAGGAGGGCAAGCGCTACCGCGAGCCGCAGTTCAACCGCACCATCGAGATCGAGGAGCGGGAGCGCTATCGCGTCAAGCTGTTCATGGATCAAATCGACCAGCGCGAGAAGACGCTGGTGTTCTGCGCCAATCAACCTCACGCGCTTCTTGTCCGCGACCTCATCAATCAGATGAAAACCAGCAGCGATCCGAACTATTGCGTGCGGGTGACGGCGGACGACGGCGCACTGGGCGAGCAATGGCTGCGGACGTTCCAGGACAACGAGAAGACCATTCCGACGATCCTAACGACGTCGCAGAAGCTCTCGACCGGCGTGAATGCGCGCAACGTGCGCAATATCGTGCTGATGCGGCCGATCGGCACCATGATCGAGTTCAAGCAGATCATTGGCCGCGGCACGCGGCTGTTCGACGGCAAGGACTATTTCACGATCTACGACTTCGTGAAGGCCTATGAGCACTTCAACGATCCCGAATGGGACGGCGAGCCGATGGAACCGATTCCGCATCAGCCGCGCGTGCCCGGCGGTATGGAGGAAGAGGGCGACGATTACGAAGGTACCCCGACGCCGCCTCGTCCGCAGAAGATCAAGATCAGGCTCGCCGACGGGAAGGAACGAACTATCCAAAGCATGATGGCGACGAGCTACTGGAGTCCAGACGGCAAGCCGATCTCAGCCAATCAGATGGTGGAAAGACTATTCGGTGAGCTTCCGCGATTCTTCAAGGACGAGGATGAGCTTCGACGCCTGTGGAGCAAACCGGACACACGCAAGGCGCTCCTACAAGGACTGGCGGAGAAAGGATTCGGCAGCGAGCAATTGGCGGAAATCAGCCGAATGATTAATGCCGAAAAAAGCGATGTTTTCGATGTGTTGGCCTATATCGCTTTCGCGTTGGCCCCAATCACGCGCTTGGAGCGCGTCGAAACCCGCAAAGGCAACATCTTCGCGCGCTACGACGGAAAGCTTCAGGCTTTTATCGACTTTGTTCTTGCACAGTATGTGCAGCAAGGTGTGGATGAGCTCGATCAGGATAAACTCAGCAGCCTCCTCCAGCTCAAGTACCACTCGGTACCTGACGCGATTGATCAGCTTGGCGAAGTACCGGTCATCCGTGACACATTTATCGGATTTATTCACGATGAGGACCGCGGCCAAACCTCCTGCGATATTACGACGCCGAAGTGAATTTACCGCTCGACCACCGTGACGCGGCCGTTTTCGATCGCGAGCGCGAGCCTGCCGTGCTTGAGCGCCAGCGCCTTTTCGCCGAATAGTTCGTGCCGCCAGCCGGTGAGCGCCGGCACGTCGGCGCGATCGTCGGCGGCGATGCGCTCGAGATCGTCGACCGTGGCAATGACTTTCGCAGCGACGTGATGGCTTTCCGAAATCATCCGCAACAGCACTTTGAGTAGTTCGACCACCGCCGCGCCATTGGCCGCTGCATGGATGCGCGCAGGACGCGGCAGGGTCTTCGGATCGCGCGCCAGCCCGCGCGTGACAGCCTCGACGATCGCTTCGCCCCAACGCGAACGCTCGAACCCTTTCGGCAGCGAGCGCAGGTGCTTGAGTTTCTCGGCGCTGGTCGGCGCCTGCACC
Organism: Rhodoplanes sp. JGI PP 4-B12; assembly: GCF_900188135.1. Taxonomy (NCBI): domain Bacteria; kingdom Pseudomonadati; phylum Pseudomonadota; class Alphaproteobacteria; order Hyphomicrobiales; family Nitrobacteraceae; genus Rhodoplanes; species Rhodoplanes sp. JGI PP 4-B12. Next base: position 3,300 of record NZ_FYEN01000005.1, read on the forward strand.
GCGATGTCGGCGATGGCCTCGTCCTTGAGCACGCGCGAGCGCGGCACGTCGCGCGCCTGCGCCTCGCGCTCGCGCCAAGCGGCCACTTCAATGAGCACCGCAAGCTCTTTCGGTTTGCGAACGCGCGTCTTCAGCCGCTGCCAGGCGTTCTCCGGCTCGAGGCGGTAGGTATCGGGCGAGGTTAAAACGCGCATTTCGTCCTCGACCCATTCGGCGCGGCCGCGTTCCCGCAGATCGGCGACAAGTTTGAGATAGACGTCGCGCAGATGGGTCACATCGGAAATCGCGTAACGCAACTGCGGCTCCGACAACGGCCGGCGCGTCCAGTCGGTGAAGCGGTGCGATTTGTCGAGCGTGTCGCCGGTGATTCGCTGCACTAGGTGGTCGTAGGAGATCGAATCGCCGTAGCCGAGGACCATGGCCGCGACTTGCGTATCGAAGATCGGATGCGGAATGAGCTTGGCCGCATGCCAGACAATTTCGATGTCCTGGCGCGCGGCATGAAACACCTTCATCACCTTCTCATCCGCCATCAGCGCATAGAACAGCGCAAGATCGATGCCCGGCGCCAGCGCGTCGATGACAAAGGCTTCATCGGCCGAGGCCATCTGCGCCACGCAGAGCAGCGGATAATAGGTGCTCTCGCGCAGGAATTCGGTGTCGATCGTGACGAAAGGGTGCTTCGCCATGCGGCGGCAGGCGTCGGCAAGTTCGGCTGTCGCCGTGATCGGCTGGAGCGAAGCGGGGGGAACGGATTGAGAAACCATTGGTGACTCTTAATGTCGTTCAGGCGCTGGGCTAGGGCAAGCCCGCACGGCGCGCGATGCACCGCTTACTTGCCGCTTACTTGCCACGAATCTTTTCCATGAAAATGAATTCCCAGGGGCTCGGCAGCGGTCCGACCGGCACTTCGATGACGCTCGGGCGATCATGCCGGGCGAAGGCACGCCGCAATGCGACGCGCAACTCTTCGGGCGTGTTCGCGCGCACGGCTTCAGCGCCGAAACTTCTGGCAAAGGCGACGAAATCGGGATTAGTCAGGTCGCTGCCGATCAGCCGATTGCCGTAGCGCTCCTCTTGGATGCGCCGAACGTTTCCAAAGGCGCCGTCGTTGAACACGATGGTGACCAGCGGAATACGATGGCGCATCGCCGTGGCAAGCTCTGTCGCGGTGAAAAGGAAGCCGCCGTCGCCCGAAATCGCCACGACCGGCACGTCGGGCCGTGCATGTTGCGCGCCGAGCGCGGTGGCGAAACCCCAGCCGAGCGGGTCCTGATAACCAGGCGATAAAAAAGTGCGCGGCTTGTAGACCGGGAACACGAGCCGCGCGGCGAAGCCGACCTGCGTGACCTCGTCGACGAGGATGCCATCCTCGGGGAGCTCGGCGCGGATCGCGTCGAGAAATGCGATTTGCGGTGACAGTTTTGCGAGGCGCTTACGCCAGGCCGCCTGCCGCTCCTGCAATTCCGCCTTTCGCGATGCGCGTTTCATATTATGCGCCGGCAGCTCGGTGACGAGATGTTGCAGGATCGGCTTGGCGTCGCCGGTCAATGCCAGTGCCGGCTTGTGCAGGCGATTGTGCTCGTTGGCATCGGCATCGACGCGAATGATTGCCAGATCGCGATCGATGCCCCATTGCCGGATCGGCGCGAGCAGCCGCGTGCCGACGGCGAGCACGACATCCGCCTCGCCCCACAGATCGCGCCCGAGCGGCAGCGTCACGCTCAACGGATTGCGGCTGTCGAGCACGCCGCGGCCGCGGCGATAGCCGAGCACCGGCGCCTGCAGCATGGCCGAGAGCGCAGTCACCTCTTTTGCGGCATCCTGGGCACCGCCGCCGCAGACGATCATCGGGTGCTTGGCAGCGCCGAGGCGCTTGGCGGCGCGCCGGATCGCCGCCGTGTCGATCTTCGGCGGCGGGATCGGTAGGGGATCTTGGACGCGGACTGGCGCCGATCGGCTCCAGACGTCCATCGCGCATTCGACCGCCGCCGGACCGGGTCTGCCGGCGCGCATCGCGCGAAGCGCCAAGGCGGTGGTGCGCGAAGCGTCCTGGGGCTTGGCGATTAGCGCGGCATGATCGACCAGCCGCTTGATGATGCCGGTCTGGTCGCGGATCTCATGCAGGTGGCCGAGGCCTCGGCCGATATCGGCATGAGGGATTTGCCCGACCAGCGCCAGCACCGGCGCATTCATCGAATAAGCCGTGAGGAGGGCCGCCGCAGAATTGAGAAAGCCCGGTCCCGGCACCACGGCATAGACCTGCGGCTTGCCGGTCGCGAGCGCGGCGCCGAGCGCCATATAGGCGGCGCCTTGTTCGTGGCGCGTGTGGACGGTGCGCAGTCGGTCGGAAAACCGAAACAACGCGTCGAACAATGGATCGTTCTGCAGCCCCGGCAGCGCGTAGATCGCGTCTAGGCCATGGGCGATCAGCGTAGCGACCACCGCTTCTGCCGTCGTCAGCACCGGCGCCGCGGCCGCGGTTTCACTGGACGATTTGCGATTCATTTTCGCTCCAAGTCGGATGGAGTGTTGCGACCGAGTGTGCAGATCGGTGCGATCGTGTCGAGGCGGTCTGGACCGGGCGCCGCGGCGCTGCGCGGTAGTGCCGCGAACCCGAAGTTCGCACGAGTTTACGAAGCCCGCCGATGCGAACTTCGGGTTCAAAAGCGGCACTACGAGGATACGCTGGCTAGCGTCCTTATCGATTCCGAAGTTTGTACGAGCGCGCCGCAAATGCTGACGAACTTCGGAATCGGGACGCTAGCTGCTTGACAAAGCAAGGAAGGCCATGCGGTTGTGCGCCACCTTTCACTTAATTTCATGCGGCGGAATGAGCATGCATCGCTACCGCACCCATACCTGCGGCGCGCTCCGCGAGAGCGACATCGGCGCCGAGGTCCGGCTTTCCGGCTGGTGTCATCGCATCCGCGATCATGGCGGCGTGCTGTTTATCGATCTGCGCGACCATTACGGCCTCGCCCAAGTGGTGGCCGATCCGGACAGCCCGGCGTTTAAGACGGCCGAGATACTGCGCTCGGAATGGGTGGTGCGAATCGATGGCAAGGTGCGGCGCCGCCCCGCGGGCACGGAAAATCCCGACCTGCCGACCGGCGCGGTCGAGGTCTATATCCGCGACATCGAAGTCTTGGGCCCGGCCGCCGAACTGCCGATGCCGGTATTCGGCGAACAGGAATATCCCGAGGAAATAAGGCTCAAGTACCGTTTCCTCGACCTGCGTCGCGAGCACTTGCACCAGAACATCATGAAGCGCGGGGCGATCATCGATTCCATTCGCCGCCGCATGAAGGCGCAGGGCTTCTTCGAATTCCAGACGCCGATCTTGACCGCCTCGTCGCCGGAAGGTGCGCGCGACTATCTCGTGCCGTCACGGCTGCATCCCGGCAAGTTCTACGCGCTGCCGCAGGCGCCGCAGCAGTTCAAGCAATTGATCATGGTGGCGGGCTTCGATCGCTATTTCCAGATCGCGCCGTGCTTTCGCGATGAGGATGCGCGCGCCGACCGCTCGCCCGGCGAGTTCTATCAGGTCGATATCGAGATGAGCTTCGTCACCCAAGACGATGTTTTTGCAGCGGTCGAGCCGGTGCTGCGCGGCGTGTTTGAGGAATTTGCCGACGGCAAATCGGTGACGCAAAAGTTTCCGCGCATTCCCTACAGCGAGGCGCTCGCCAAATACGGCACCGACAAGCCGGATTTGCGCAATCCGATCGTGATGCAGGACGTTTCGGATATTTTCCGCGGCTCGGGTTTTAAGATTTTCGCGCGTATCCTGGAGACCAACCCGAAAGCGGCGGTGTGGGCGATCCCCGCGCCGGGCGGCGGCTCGCGGGCGTTCTGCGACCGCATGAATTCCTGGGCGCAAGGCGAAGGCCAGCCGGGCCTCGGTTATATCTTCTATGCACTCGACGGCGGCGCCGCGGTTGGCCGCGGGCCGGTTGCCAACAATCTCGGTGCGGAAAAGACCGAGGCATTGCGCGGCAAGTTCGGCTTGAAGGAAGGCGATGCGGTGTTCTTCCTCGCCGGCGATCCGGCAAGCTTCGTCAAATTCGCTGGTCCCGCGCGCAACAAGATCGGCGAAGAGCTTGGGTTGATCGCAAAAGACCGCTTCGATTTCTGCTGGATCGTCGATTTCCCGATGTACGAATGGAACGAGGAAGAAAAGAAGATCGACTTCTCGCATAATCCGTTCTCGATGCCGAACATGTCGATCGACGAATTCCAGGCGCTCGATCCGGCCGATCGCGACAAGATCCTCGCGATCAAGGCAATCCAATACGACGTCGTCTGCAACGGCGTGGAGCTGTCTTCCGGCGCGATCCGCAATCATCGCCCCGAGGTCATGAAAAAGGCATTCGCCATCGCCGGCTATGACGAAGCGACGCTGGAGCGCAGATTCGGCGGCATGCTGCACGCGCTGTCGCTCGGCGCGCCGCCGCATGGCGGTATCGCGCCCGGCATCGACCGCATCGTCATGCTGTTGTGCGGCGAGGAAAACTTGCGCGAAGTGGTGCTGTTCCCGATGAACCAGCGCGCCGAGGATCTGATGATGGGCGCGCCGTCGGAGGCGACGCCGAAGCAATTGCGCGAGCTGCATATTCGGGTGGTGAAGCCGAGCTGATAATCGGCGGGTCCGCGAGAGGCGGAACAGGGCTCAGGAAGACGACTAAGCGGCCTTAGCCGTGTCTTCGTTTTTGGGTTTGGCGACCAGCTGCACATCAAGTGCGTCGAGCACTTTCATAACTGTGCCGAGTTCCGGATTGCCTCCAGCTTTCAAAGAGCGGTAAAGGTTCTCTCTGGAAACTCCGGCTTCCTTAGCAACGTCTTTCATGCCCTTCACGCGTGCGACAGTGCCAAGCGCCTTAGCGATGACGCCATCATCACCGGTTTCGAAGGCTTCGGTTAGATACGCGGCAACTGCTTCGGGAGAGTCGAGGTTTTCAGCCGCATCAAATGGTTGCGCTTTAGGCATGCGTTTATTCCTCCGGCTTCCTCGCGATTTCCTTGGCCCGTGTGCTGCGAATCCTTATCGCCTCCGTGAAGTGGCGTGAAGCCCCGGTTGACCGGGCGGGTACGTCAGCGCTGACGCAAGAGCCAGTACGTAATCGCCGAGGCGTAAGCCCTGACGCGTCACCGGTGACACGAGCCCTGACGCCTAAGCCCTGACGCGTCACCGATGACGCGTCACCGGTGACACGTCACCCGCACGGGACGGTTGCGCGGATACGCAGCCCGCAATTCTTCAGATCAAGTAGCAAAAAGTAACCGAGTAGCAATCACTGCCGGATTAGATCTGCGGCGGGGACTTTGAAAACGCGCGCAGTTGACCGGTTAACGATTCGTTAAGTCCCGCAAATTCGACCGCGCGTCAAAAATAGCAAAGTAGGAAAGCAAGAGAAGAAAATGCCTCGCGGATCACTACCTGGCGAACGGCGCGGCGGCCGCAAGCCGGGAACACCTAACAAAAAGACCTTACTGAAAAATGCGGTCTTCCTGGCCGCAGCCGGAGAGCCTAATCGCTCGCCTCTGGAATTTATGTTGGCATTGATGCGGGATCCGCAAGCGCCATTGGATCTTCGAATCGAGATGGCTGCGACGGCAGCGCCATTTGTGCATGCGCGGCCGGAGCCGGCGCGAAAGAAACGCCCTGATCCGCTCGACCTGCGGGACTGGCTCGGCGACACCGCGGATCTGAAGTTCGGAAACTTCGAAGCAAAACCAACTGCAAACGGGGGTGGGGGTGAAGGTGGGGGCGAGGGTGGGTGGTTAAGTCCCCTGGATTTTTTGCTCGGCGTGATGGCTGATTCCACAGCCACCCCGCGGCAGCGGGTCAAGGCCGCCGCCGTCGCAGCCCGTTACAAGCATGCCTATGCCCATGCCCTCGGGACCAACGCGCCGACCGTGCTCGTCGTGGAGGATAAATTCGGCTTCAAAGTCGACCCCGAACTCGCTCGCGCCGAACGCGACGACAGCGTACGCGAGGACAGGCTCCGAGCAACTTCGTATATGCGCAAAGAGGATTCTGTCGAGGCGAAAGTCGCCAAGCAAGAGCTGGAGCAAATTGGCAAGCGCCGCTCCGAGCGGGTCGCCGTGGTGAAATTCCCTGCCGGCTACACCTACAGCGACCGCGAAGCCGATCAAGCCCGATTGCGGCAGTTCTACAGCAAGCGCTTGTCGCGCAAGAAGCTCACGCCCGAGGAGGAGGCTGAGGAGGCGCACTTGGCTGTCCGGGTTCTTAACCCGGAAGCCGCCAAGCCAAAGGTCGTGGCCGTTCCCTGGCTCGACAAGTACAAGATGGAATGGCCGATGACACGAATGGTGGAGCTGGAAGAACGAGTTCTGGCCGGCGACACAACTGCTGCTGATGAGGAGGAGCTAAAAGACCTGCGCTCTAGCCATCCGGAGATTGCCGCCGACGTCGACAGACTGGATCATTGGTATAACTATTGCGTTCGTCAGGAGAGGGAGAAGGGAGAGAAGGCTGGTTTGCATTGGATGGAAGCTTATCGAGCGGCGAAGGATAAGTGCAAGCAGCTGAAGAATCCCCGGAAGATGGTTGACCTGCGGGAACTACGAGAGGGGCCTCACGCGCGAATTCGTGAGTTGGAAACGCTCCGTTTCGACCAGATACTCACCCCTGAGGAAGCGGACGAATTGGAAGAGTGGCATAGGCGCTATCCGCAACTCGCTGAGAAAACCCGTAAATTCGTGGTGCGGCGGCTGATCGACCATCAGGTGAACAGGGAGGCCATGCGTCGGATAGGCTACAATCCTGGGCCTATCGAAGAAGACGGATGGCCTCGGTGTCGGACCCCTACCGGAAGGATGGCTGCCCGCTGACGGCGCCCGCACACGGGCCCACCTGTCTCGCCACCGATGAATTCCAACGGTCCGCTCGGCGCGCGGGCGATCGTCGTATCGCGCGGTTGAAAATTGCTTGGCTGTAGGTGGCGTCCGCAGCCGCACTCCCGGCCCGCCCTTCTTGGCATGCGTGAATTCCAGCCCGCGCGCGCGGCCGGGCGCTGGGGTTGAAAACTACTGCTCAGTTATGGGGTCCGCAGCCGCACCCCTGGACCGCCATTGTAACTATCGATGAATTCGACCCCCGCCTGTTCGAGCGCTCGGCGGATCGTCTGATCATTGGCGCGGGTGAGCGCGGTCGCGCTCGGCATCAGTTCGGCACGACGGATGGTGGTGACGCTCAACGCTGTATGGCGGGCGAGATCTTCGGCGCTCCAGCGGATGAGCGCGCGGGCGGCCCGAATCTGGGCACTGGTCAGCGGCGGGGATGGGGGTGGGGGCGGTGACATTCTTTCAGAGGCTCCCTTGACGTGCTCTCAACTGATGTTATATTTAATTCCATATGGAATGTTTCATAACATCAAGTAAATGGGTCATCTACTTAGACCCCAGGGAGCAAAGGTATGAAAAATGCCATGTGGAAAAGATCCGCTGACCGGCGGTCGTTCATCGGCGGCTCGGACGCGCGGATCGTCATGGGCAGTGACGAGCCGGCACTGATCCGGCTGTGGCGGGAGAAACGAGGAGAGGTCGAGCCGGAGGACCTGTCGGGGAATCTTATTGTCCAGCTCGGGCTTGCCACCGAGGACCTCAACCGGCGCTGGTACGAGGCCACGACCGGGCAGGTGATCACCGATGTTCAGAAGAGAGTGCGGCATCCGGCGCTGCGCTGGATGGGCGCCACTTTGGATGGCCGCGTCCAGGGCAGCGACGCCGTATTCGAGGCCAAGTTCATGCTGCCGTGGTCGTTCTCGGAGGAGGGAGCGGCCCAGAAGTACATGCCGCAGCTGCAACATAATATGTGGGTGGTGGCGGCGCGAACCGCGGTGCTCTCGGTCATCACCGGGGGCGGCAAATGGGTCGAGATCGTCGCCCATGCCGATCCGCTCTATCAGCATCTGATTATCACCGCCGAGCGGAAGTTCTGGCGCTGTGTCGAGAGCGGCGAACAACCACAGCTGTTCGGCGTCGAGCCGCCCAAGCCACGGCTTGAAGCCGTGCGTATCGTTGACATGACGTCATCCAATGCCTGGGCCGAGGTTGCCGGCATCTTTGCCCGGACCCGCTCCGCGTATCTCGAGCACGAACAGGCCAAGACCGAACTCAAGAGCCTGATGCCGGAGGACACCAAAGAGGCGATCGGCCATGGCGTGCGCGCCAAGCGATCCAAATCCGGTGCGGTCAGCTTTGATCTTCTGACCACGATGGAGGCGAGCCATGCAGCGGTCTAGTGCCTCGATTGCTGCGCTCGCCACGGCGCTGGCCAAGGCGCAGACCGAGCTCGCCAATCCGGAGAAGTCACTGACCGGGACGATTGAACCGCGAGACGGGGAGGCCGCCGGAGCGCGGCAATTCCGCTACGCCTCGCTGTCGCGCGCTCTTGAGATCGTGCGCAAGACTCTCGGCGAGCATGAGATCGCAACGGTCCAGACCACTGCGGTTGATCACGCTTCTGGAATTGTCAATCTGACTACGATCCTCGCGCACTCGTCAGGCGAATGGATCGCGTCGGACTGGCCGGTCTGTCCGATTGCCGAGACCGAGCGGCCGCATCGTATGGGCGCGGCCCTGACCTATGCCCGCCGTCACTCCTTGTTCCCTCTGGTCGGGATTGCGGGAGACGATGACCTCGATGCGCCGGATCTCATCGGTCCCAGCCAACCGAGTCGAGAGCATGACCGGCAGCGACCGATCCGCGGCAATGGCCGGCTCGACCCCCAGGCTGCAAGTCTTGCGGCGCGAACACCGCTCGCGCGGCCCCCAAAACCTGCGGTCGACAACAATACCAAAGTGCGGGTGCTGGCGGCCGTTCGCCTTGATGAGTTTGCCTCAGCTCGGCTGCGCGACCTCATGCTTGGCGAATTGAACGAAATCGGCAGCGAGGATGCGGCCACCAAATGGGCGCACCGGCGGCTTCCAGAGAAGAACAAACTCAATGCAACAGACGCCAAGCATATTGAGGAGGCGTTTCGGGCCAAGCTGTTGAGCTTTGCCATCCACCAATCGGAGGCAGGGCCGGCGCCGAAAAGCGATGCACAAACTCCCGGAGGGATAGATGGACCCGGCAGGAAAAGGAAGCAGCAGGCGCCATCGGTCGAGAAGTCCGTCCTAACGCATCCCGAGCCGCGGCGCATTCGCGATCGCGAGCATGTGCGCTTTGTCGCCCAGCAAACCTGCCTGGTCTGTGGACGTCAGCCTTGCGATGCTCATCATCTGCGCTTTGCGCAAAGCCGCGCACTCGCTCGCAAGGTCAGTGACGAATTCACGGTGCCATTATGCCGGGGGCATCATCGCGAGCTGCATCGTCACGGGGATGAAACAGCGTGGTGGCAGAAACTCGGACTCGATCCGACCGCGGTGGCGCGAGCGCTGTGGCTCGAAACCCATCCGCTCTCGACCGCGGAAACCAACGCGAAAAACGATGGCGCCACGGCAAATTCCATCTAGAGCAGCCGGCTTCGGAACGGTGACATGCGATCCTCGATCTAGTAATTTTTCACCGAATCTGTGACAATTGCCAAATGACGCGCAGAGAATCCAAACGGCAAAAGACTGGGCTTTACCACGCCAGGGAGGCGCGCGGCATGAGCCGCACCGCGTTGGTGAAGCGCTCAGGAGTGTCCAAGCAGCAGCTGTCTCGGCTGGAAAACGGCCTGATCCGGTTGCGGCTCGATCACCTAAAACCGTTCGCCAATGCGCTCGGCTATTCGCCGGAGCAAATCCTGCTGTGGGGCCGTTTTCCGGGGACCGCCGGTGCTCAGCCTCAAGCGGAATCGCCCAGCCCAGCCGAGCAGGTGCCAGAACTGGCGTCACGGTCAGAAGCGGACCAATCGAAACTCAAGAAGCGCAATGACGGTCGTCATGTCGACCGTATCAAATCGGAAGCTTGGGTATTTCCGGCCAGCTTCGTGCGTGAGCAATTACATGCATCGGCAAAAAAACTTCTGGTGCTCGAGGCGGAAGGCGACGCCATGGCGCCGACGATCATGTCCGGCGAGCGGGTTATCGTCGACACCGGCGACAA
>NZ_FYEN01000006.1:0-12534 GCF_900188135.1 Rhodoplanes sp. JGI PP 4-B12
CCGATTCCGATTTCCGGATAGGACAACAACTCAAAGGCGGAGCGGCGCTGTCCGTCTTTGCGCAGAGCAAGGCCACTCCGCGCCGCTTCGTTTGGCGTCAGGGTCAGCGCGCGCGCCATGTTCCGCGCCGCGTCCAGAGCTGTCGCCTTGGCACGGTAATGATCGGCGCGTAGCCGGCCGACGCAGCCGAGCGCGATCCCCCTACCCGTCAGGCGCTGATCCGCATTGTCGGCGCGCAAAGTCAGCCGGTATTCGGCACGCGATGTGAACATCCGATACGGCTCGCTGACGCCGCGCGTTACCAAATCATCGATCATGACCCCGAGATAGCCTTCCGCCCGATCAAACAGGATTGGCGGCGCGCCGGCGGCACAAGCCGCGGCGTTGAGGCCGGCGACAAGCCCTTGCGCGGCGGCCTCCTCATAGCCGGTGGTGCCATTGATCTGTCCGGCGAGAAACAACCCGCGCAGGCGCTTGGTCTCCAACGACGGATGAAGCTCACGCGGGTCCACATGATCATATTCGATGGCGTAGCCAGGCCGAATGACGCGGGCGCGCTCGAGACCAGGAATGGTGGCGATCAGGGCCGATTGCACGTCTTCGGGCAACGAGGTCGAGATTCCGTTGGGGTAAACAGTGCTGTCGTCGAGCCCCTCCGGCTCGAGAAAAATCTGATGACCGTCGCGCTCGCCGAAGCGCACGATCTTGTCTTCGATTGAGGGGCAATAGCGCGGACCACGACTCTGAATCTGACCGGAATACATCGGCGAGCGGTGCACGTTGGCGCGAATGACGGCGTGGGTCGCGACAGTCGTGCGGGTGATGCCGCATTCGACCTGGCGATTGGTGATCTGTTCGGTGAGCGTCGAGAACGGCTCTGGCGGATCGTCGCCGGGCTGCATTTCCACGCTGCCCCAATCGATCGTCGTGCCGTCGAGCCGCGCCGGCGTGCCGGTCTTCAAGCGTCCAAGCTGGAAGCCGGCACGCTCGAGCGTCGCTGAAAGTCCAAGCGCGGGCGCGTCGCCGATCCGGCCAGCCGGAATTTGCCGCTCGCCGATATGAATGAGACCGCGCAAAAACGTGCCGGTGGTAATAACCACGGCGCCGGCTTCTACCTCCCGGCCGTCGCATAGCCGAACGCCCGTTGCGCGTTCGCTACCGAGCAAGTCGTCAACCTCGCCTTCGATCACCGTCAGATTGGCTGTGGTGCGAATCGCGTCCTGCATGGCCGCCGCATAAAGCTTGCGGTCGGCCTGAGCGCGTGGACCGCGGACCGCCGGCCCCTTGCGCCGATTGAGCATGCGAAACTGGATTCCAGCGGCATCGGCTACGCGGCCCATCAATCCGTCGAGTGCATCGATCTCGCGGACCAGATGGCCTTTGCCGAGCCCACCAATCGACGGATTGCACGACATCGCCCCGACCGTTGCGAAGCGCTGGGTTACAAGCGCGGTCAGCGCCCCCATGCGCGCAGCCGCAGCGGCCGCCTCGCAACCGGCGTGTCCGCCGCCGACTACAATCACGTCGAAACGATCGTCCATGGAATCTCCAAATTCGCAGCCGTTTTAGTGAAAGCAAAATCGGCGGTCAAAATCGTGCGTTTCACGTGAAACAGGCGGCGATCGACCGTTAACCAATCATTTACCAATGCAAAAGTCGCGAAAGATTTTGTCCAAAACGTCTTCGACATCGATGCGGCCAGTAAGTCGGCCAAGGGCCGAGGTCGCCTGACGCAACTCCTCAGCGATCAACTCCTCACGCGGGGTGGAGATTGCTGTTTCGGCGACGGCGCGATCGAGCGCCGCGACAGTTTCCTCAAGCGCGCGGCGATGCCGTGCTCGCGTCACCACCGCCGTCTCACCCCCGGCAAAGTAGTCATTGGCGAACTGAGCCAGAGCCGCGAATAGTGCGTCGACGCCCTCGCCCTTAGTTGCCGAAAGCGAACAAGTGAAACCATGTTCATCCTTTCTAGGAGCGCGCCTTGCGCCCCCGCTGGCGAGAGCTGGTGTGCTTTGCTTCACCAGGTCGATCTTATTTTCGATCACCCAGTGCGGCGCGTCGTCACTGAACTTCGGCATTGGCCGACACGTTCGGCTTTCGGCTGATACGTCAGTGACCCACAATACGAGATCCGCTTCGGCCGCCCGGGCGCGAGCCCGACGCACGCCTTCCTGCTCGACGGGATCGGCGCTGTCGCGAATGCCCGCCGTGTCGAGGACCGTCATTGGAAACCCGCCGATGTCCAAATGCACTTCGATGACGTCGCGCGTGGTGCCCGCATAGGGCGAAACGATCGCCGCCTCGCGCCGCGCCAGCCGATTGAACAAGGTCGACTTGCCTGCATTGGGTGGACCTGCGATTGCCACGAGGAGGCCATCGCGCAGGCGCTCGCCACGATGCCCGTCGGCCAGCGCGACGGAGATTTCATCGCGCAGGCCTCGAGTAATTTCGGCAGCGGGCGCGATCAAATCTTCCGGTACGTCCGCCTCGTCAGAAAAATCGATGCGCGCTTCAACGAGCGCCAGCGCCTCGATCAGCCGTCGCCGCCACGCTTCGGCGCGGTCGCCGATCAGTCCCTTCAATTGGCGAAATGCCTGCCGCCGCTGGGCCGGCGTCTCGGCGAAAATGAGATCGCCAAGTCCCTCCACCGCGGTGAGATCGAGCTTGCCATTCTCGAAGGCGCGCCGTGTGAACTCGCCGGGCTCTGCCAGCCGGCAGCCTTCGATCGCGGCAAGCGCTTTTAACACGCTCGCGATCACCGCCAGCCCGCCATGAAGCTGCAACTCCGCGACGTCCTCACCGGTCTCGCTGTGCGGCGCGGGGAACCACAACGCCAGCGCCTCATCGATCGCCTCGCCGCTCGCCGGATCGTGCACGCGCGCGAGCGCCGCTTTGCGCGGCTGCGGCACGCGACCGATCAGTCGTTCAAGCGCAATGCGCGCCTGCGAACCCGAAACGCGCACGACGGCAATTGCCGCCGGCGGACGGCCAGAGGACAGCGCGAAAATGGTGGAACGATCCGCCATACTGCTAGTGTCCCGATTCCGAAGTTCGTACGCTCTTTCGGCACGCTCTCATGCGAACTTCGGAATCAAAGGGACCCTAGCAAATATATAATTCTAGTGCGGTTTTTGGATTTGAAGTTCCTATGAGAGCTTCCGACCGAGCTGTAGGAACTTCAAATCCACCGCACTAGGTTGCCTTTATTAGCTTCGCGTGATGGGGGCTACTTGCTACGGTGCGTCCATGTCAACGCAACCGTCAACGCAACCGTCAACGCAACCGTCAACGCAGCCGCACCCCGCCGCAGGGCGCGGCAACCGTCTCGCCGAAGAGACGAGCCCTTATCTGCTCCAGCACAAGGACAATCCAGTCGATTGGCGGGCCTGGGGACCCGAAGTTCTGGCCGAAGCGAAGCGCAGCAACAAGCCCATACTTTTGTCTGTCGGCTATGCCGCCTGCCACTGGTGCCATGTCATGGCGCACGAGAGTTTCGAGGACGAAGCGACCGCCCGCGTGATGAACGAACTGTTCGTCAATATCAAAGTGGATCGCGAGGAGCGGCCCGACATCGATCAGATCTATATGGCGGCGCTGCATCACCTCGGCGAGCATGGCGGCTGGCCGCTGACGATGTTCCTTACGCCCGACGGCGAGCCGATTTGGGGCGGGACCTATTTCCCCAAAACGACACGTTACGGCAAACCAGCCTTTGTCGACGTGCTGCGCGAGATCGCCCGGCTGTTTCGCGACGAGCCTGCCAAGATAGAACGTAACCGCGCCGCGCTGATGGAACGGCTTGCCACCGCGGCGCGACCGGCCGGCACGGCAACGATCGGAACCGCTGAGCTCGACAATGCCGCACGGCAACTCGGCGGGCTGATCGATCCCGTCAACGGCGGCACACGCGGCGCGCCGAAATTTCCCCAAGCGGCGCTGTTCGAATTCCTTTGGCGTGCCGGCCTGCGCACCGGTGAGAACCGCTATTTCGCCGCAGTCGAAATCACGCTCGATCACATCTGTGAAGGCGGCATCTACGATCATCTCGGCGGCGGTTTTGCACGCTATGCGGTGGACGAACATTGGCTCGTGCCGCATTTCGAAAAAATGCTCTACGACAACGCACAGCTTCTCGAACTGTTGGCGATCGCTTATCAGCGCACCGGCAAGGACCTGTATCGGCGGCGCGCTTATGAGACCGTAGCCTGGCTCACGCGGGAAATGACGACGGAGGAGGGAGCGTTCTCGGCGTCACTTGATGCCGACTCGGAAGGCGAAGAAGGAAAATTCTACGTCTGGTCCTACGAAGAAGTGATCCGGCAGCTCGGGATTGAGGACGGCGAATTTTTCGCCCGTCACTATGACGTCACGCCGGCCGGCAATTTCGAAGGTCATAACATTCTCAACCGGCTGAAACCGCCACCGCGCACCGACGCCGACGAGGCGCGCCTTACCGGTTTGCGCGATAAGCTGTTATCCGTGCGCGCCGCGCGGGTGCGCCCGGGCCTTGATGACAAGGTGCTTGCGGATTGGAACGGGCTGATGATCGCAGCGCTCGCCAATGCCGCCACGATCCTGGACGAACCGGCATGGCTCGGCATGGCGCGCCGCGCCTTTGACTTCGTTGCCAGCGCCATGAGTCGCGGCGACCGGCTCGGTCATTCCTGGCGTCAAAGCAAGCTCAAATTTCCCGGGCTCGCTTCGGATTTTGCCGCCATGATTCGCGCCGCGCTGGCGCTGCATGAAGCGACCGGTACGCGCAGCTACCTCGACCGTGCGCTCGAATGGCAACAGGCGTTAGACCGCGATTACGCCAATCGGGAAGGCGGCACGTATTATCTCACCGCCGCCGACGCAGAAGGGCTAGTCATCCGTCCGGCTGCTACGACCGATGAGGCGACGCCTAATCACAACGCGGTCGCCGCACAAAATCTCATTCGGCTGGCGGTGCTGGCCGGCGATGATTCGTGGCATGACAAGGCAGATGCCCTGATTGCGGCGATCGCGCCGCGCGTCACCGAGAACCTCTACATGCATATGGCGATGCTCAACGCCATCGATCTGCGGCTGCGCGGTGCCGAGATTGTGGTGACCGGGGAGGGCGCGGCTGCGGACGCTCTGCTTGCTGCGGCACGGCGCCAGCCGCCGCTCGACCGCGTCGTGCTTCACGCCAGCTCTGCCGCGGCACTGCCGGCCTCCCATCCGGCGCGCGCCAAGCTCGCCGGCGCACCTGAGCCGCAGGCGTTCGTCTGTATCGGCGAGGCCTGTTCGCTGCCGGTCACCGACCCTGCGTCACTTGGCGCAGCAATCGAAGCGATGCGGGGTTCTTGACGCGTCAGGTGTTTGGCTGAGAACACATCCACCGCTTGCGGCGAGTGCGGCGCGGGCCGGCGAGTCCGTCGGGACGACGGCTACGCGCCGTCAGGTATTCATCGAGTCGAAGAACTCGGAATTGTTCTTGGTGTTGCGCAGCTTGTCGAGCAGGAAATCGATGGCGTCCATCGTTCCCATCGGATTGAGAATACGGCGCAGCACGTACATTTTCTTGAGCTGATCGGGCAGCACCAGGAGTTCCTCCTTGCGCGTACCGGACCGCGTGATGTCCATCGACGGGAACGTGCGCTTGTCGGCAACTTTACGATCGAGGATCAATTCCGAATTGCCGGTGCCCTTGAATTCTTCGAAAATCACTTCGTCCATGCGGCTGCCGGTATCGATCAATGCCGTGGCGATGATCGTGAGTGAGCCGCCTTCTTCGATATTGCGCGCCGCACCGAAGAAGCGCTTCGGGCGCTGCAAGGCATTGGCGTCGACACCGCCGGTGAGCACCTTGCCGGAAGACGGCACCACGGTGTTGTAGGCGCGGCCGAGCCGCGTGATCGAATCGAGCAAGATCACTACGTCGCGGCCGTGCTCGACCAGACGCTTAGCTTTTTCGATCACCATCTCGGCGACCTGGACGTGGCGCACCGCCGGCTCATCGAAGGTTGACGAGACCACCTCGCCCTTCACCGAACGCTGCATGTCGGTGACTTCTTCCGGCCGCTCATCGATCAACAGCACGATCAGGTAGCATTCCGGATGATTGTGCGTAATCGAATGCGCGATATTTTGCAGAAGCACGGTCTTGCCGGTGCGCGGCGGCGAAACGATGAGTGCGCGCTGTCCCTTGCCGACCGGCGCGACGATGTCGATAACGCGAGCGGAGAGGTCCTTCTTGGTCGGATCGTCGAATTCCATCTTCAGCCACTCGTCCGGATAAAGCGGCGTCAGGTTGTCGAAATTGACCTTGTGGCGTGCTTTCTCGGGATCCTCAAAATTCAGCGAATTGACCTTGAGCAGAGCAAAATAGCGCTCGCCTTCTTTGGGGCTTCGGATGTGACCGTCGATCGTGTCGCCGGTGCGCAGTCCGAAGCGGCGGATTTGCGAAGGCGAAACGTAAATGTCGTCCGGGCCAGGCAGGTAGTTTGCTTCCGGCGATCGCAGAAAGCCGAAGCCATCGGGCAGCACTTCAACGACGCCTTCGCCGACGATGTCAGTTTCGCGCACAGATAGCTGTTTGAGGATGCCGAACATCAGCTCTTGCTTGCGCATGGTCGAGGCGTTCTCGACCTCGAGCTCTTCGGCAAAGGACACAAGCTCCGCCGGAGTCTTGGTCTTGAGTTCTTGCAGTTTCATTTCCCGCATAGAATGTCCTGTGGAAATTTGGGCCAGCGGCAGAATTTAGTGGTGGCGTCGCTGGCGGCAGGAAGATCGCAGGTCTTTGGGCTGTAAGGGCTTGGGACCCTGGGACCCCGATGCACTGGCGGCTCCAGTTCGCTGGAGCCAAGACGCAACCGCATCCGCCTACGTTGGGTGGGGAGTATCCTGAAGATAAGAAAAGACCGCACTTCAGGCAAGGGCTAAGCCGAATTTCGCCTTAGCAACTCGTTACCGTCAGAACGGTTTCACCACCGCGAGAATGACGATTGCCGCCATCAGAATTGCCGGTACTTCATTGATAATACGATAGAATTTTGGCGAGTGCTGGTTGCGGTCGATAGCGAAGTCGCGCACCCATCGTGCGCACCAACCGTGCAGGGCGGAGAGCACAAGCACCAACGCGAATTTGGCCTGTAGCCAACCGGAAGCGAACCACCCGTAGTGCGAATCGGGGCCGTGCCAGGCGAGCCAAAGGCCCAATAGCCAGGTGACGATCATGGCCGGGTTGATGATGACGCGAAGCAGCCGCCGCTCCATCGTCTTGAAGGTTTCCGATTGCACCGAGCCCCTCTCCGCGGCGCAGTGGTAAACGAACAGCCGCGGCAGATAGAGCATTCCCGCCAGCCAGGCGATGACGGCAATGACGTGAAATGCCTTGATCCAATCGTACATGTGCTCGCGCATTCTCAGGTTGAGACGCGGACCCGCGCGACCAGTTGCTCGACATGCGCTATCGGGGTGTCTGGTAGCACGCCGTGGCCGAGATTGAAGATAAACGGTCCAGCCGCGAAGCTTTCCAGTATGCGATCGACAGCGCGATCGAGTGCTTTCCCGCCGACCAAGAGCGCCACTGGATCGAGGTTGCCTTGAATCGGCTTTTGCGTCTGCAGCTGTTCGCGCGCGAATCCAAGATCGATCGTCCAGTCCAGTCCAACGGCATCAACCGGGACTGCAGCGATGTATCGCCGCAATTTGCTGCCGGCGCCGCGCGGAAAGCCGATAATCTTAGCCGCTGGTATCCGCGCTCGGACCGCTGCAGCAATCCGAGCGCAAGGTTCAATACAGCACCTGGCAAATTCGTCACTTGCCACGACTCCTGCCCATGTGTCGAAAATCTGTACGGCATCGACGCCGGCTTCAAATTGCCGGATCAAATAACTAGCCGAAGCCTCGATCAGGATATCGATCAAGATCTTGAACTCGTCCGGATGCCGGTAAGCAAATTCACGGGCTGGAAGCTGATCGGGCGTTCCTGCCCCGGCAATCATGTATGTTGCCAATGTCCATGGCGCCCCACAAAAACCGAGCAATGTGACGTTCCCCGGCAGTTGTTCTTTCACGCGCCCAATCGTTTCATAGACGGGCGCAAGTCGCTCGTGATCGAGTTCGTACCGTAGCTTACGTAAACCATCGGCGCCGCCAAGCGCATCCAGCCGTGGCCCATCGGCTTGCGTAAACGAAACACGTTGGCCGAGCGCATGCGGAATGACCAAAATATCGGAAAATAAAATTGCAGCATCGAATCCAAAGCGGCGGATCGGTTGCAGTGTTACTTCAGTCGCCAATTTTGGACTGAAGCAAAGATCGAGGAAATTATCGGTCCTCTGACGAAGATCTCGATATTCCGGCAAATATCTTCCGGCTTGCCGCATAAGCCAGATTGGCGGAACGGCTTGCCGTTCGCCGGCCAGAACATCTAACAATGGCTTAGTCACAGATTGTACGTGCCCCCTTCTAATCTCAACTAAATAGATTCTTAGAATCTGTAGTAGTGCTTGAACAGTTGATTAGACTCATAAATTAGCTTGCACAGGCCACGCACGATTTATCCACATATCCCCAGATTGTACCTGCTCGGTCCCTGTACGTGAGCACCGCAAGCACCACGCCGATTTATGACTATTTCTGGGGCCGCTCTTGAGCCGGTATCCACATGTCACCGGTATCGGATTTGCTGCCGCGATTAAAATGCCGGGTGCTCAGCTATGTGGATGGAGCACAGGTTGTTTCGGGTAATCTGCTTGCACCATCGCAAAGGTCGTGGCCTTCTCCTGGGCGGTCAACAGCTTATACAGCCGGCCTTAGTGGTTCCATGGTGCAGACGACAGGCTACTTCCATCTCCATCTGATTTCAGATGCCACCGGTGAGACCTTGATCACGGTCGCGCGTGCCGCAGCCGCGCAATATGCCAGGGTAATGCCGGTGGAACACGTGCATCCGCTGGTGCGAACGCAAAAGCAGCTCGATCGGGTCTTGGCCGAGATCGAAGAATCTCCGGGAATCGTGTTGTACACCTTGCTTGAGGAAAACTTGGTAGAACGTCTGGAAGAAAAATGCCGCACTCTAGGCCTGCCCTGTCTGTCGATCTTGGGTCCGGTGCTGCATCTCTTCCAATCGTATCTCGGCTCCGAATCGACGCACAAAGTTGGCGCACAGCACACGCTCAACGCGGAGTATTTCCGCCGTATTGATGCTCTTAACTACACTATGCTGCACGATGACGGACAGCACGTCGAAGATCTTGAAGAAGCTGACGTAGTGCTGGTCGGGGTTTCACGAACCTCAAAGACTCCGACTTCCATCTATCTGGCCAATCGCGGGGTCAAAACGGCGAATGTCCCATTGGTCCCGGGTGTGCCCTTGCCCGCACGTGTTGAGGCATTGAAACGTCCTTTGGTGGTGGGCCTGTACGCGACCCCCGAGCGAATCGTGCAAATTCGGCAAAACCGGTTGCTCGGGCTCAAAGCGCATCGCGACGACGATCAGTACATCGATCGGCAAGCCGTCGCCGAGGAAGTCGCCGCATCGCGGCGGCTGTGCGCCAAGCACAACTGGCCGCTGATTGATGTGACGCGCCGCTCGATTGAAGAGACCGCTGCGGCAGTGCTTGCGCATCTTGGCGAGCGGCGACGCCATCACGTGTCCTGAGGCGCGCAATGGGGCTATGGCTTGCCGACGCGCCGCTCGTTCTGGCGTCGCAAAGTAGCGCGCGACGGATGCTGCTCACGGCAGCCGGCGTGCCGGTCGATGCCCATCCGGCCGATATCGATGAACGCGGTTTGGAACGCGGTTTGGAATCCGCCGCCATGGCGCAATCGGCCGGCGGCGCCGTGGCTGCACTCTTGGCGCGCGAAAAAGCCGTTGCGGTGGAGAGCCGTTATCGTGGACGTCTGACGCTGGGCGCCGATCAGACGCTCACGCTTGACGGCAAACGCTTCGCCAAGCCGGCGGATCGCAAAGCGGCGCGGGCACAGCTCCGGGAACTTTGCGGTCGCACCCACGAACTTCACTCAGCCGTCGCATTCGTGCAGCATGGCGCGGTGCTGTTCGAATACGTCGCCATGGCCCGGCTGACCATGCGCAATTTCTCCGACGACTTTCTCGAACTTTACCTCGACGCGGTCGGCGACGCGGTCACGGCAAGCGTGGGCGCCTATCAGATCGAAGGTCGCGGCGTGCAGTTGTTTGAACGGGTGGACGGCGACTACTTCACGGTGTTGGGCCTGCCGCTGATGGAAGCGTTGGAATTTTTGCGGCGCATAGGGTGCCTCGCGCGATGAGTGCGCAGCGGCCATTCGTGCTTTGCCTGACCGGCTCGCTCGGCATGGGAAAATCGACGGCGGCGAAGTTCTTCGCCGAATGTGGCGTCCCAGTCCATGATTCAGATGCCGTCGTCCACGCGCTTTATGAGGGCGAAGCTGTACCCCTGATCGAACGGGCTTTCCCAGGCTCGACATCAGGCGGCAAGGTGAATCGCAATACGCTTGCTGCGATGGTCCTGAACGATCAAGCGGCGCTCGCCCGCCTTGAGGCGATCATTCATCCGCTCGTTACCGCTTCGCGGGAAAAATTCCTGACGCAGGCACAAGCCCGCGGCGCTCCGATTGTTGTCGTCGATATACCGCTATTGTTCGAAACCACGGCCGAATCGCGGTGCGATGCAGTCGTTGTGGTTTCGGCCCCTGCCGAGATCCAACGCGCGCGCGCTTTAGACCGGCCCGGCATGACAGAAGAGAAATTTGTAACCCTGCTTGCCAAGCAAATGCCCGACACTGAAAAACGCCGGCGCGCTGATTTCGTCGTGGACAGCTCGCAAGATTTCGAGCACACCCGAGCGCAGATTCGAGACATTTTGCAGAGTGTCGCTACAATGCGCAGCCGGTGATTCGCACCGGCGGACGAACAGCAATGCGCGAAATTGTCTTGGATACCGAAACGACCGGGCTCGATCCGCTTACCGGAGATCGCCTAGTCGAGATTGGCTGCATCGAGCTCGTCAATCGGGTCCCGACCGGCAAAACATTCCATGGTTATTTCAACCCGGAACGCGATATGCCGCAATCGGCCCTGCAGATCCATGGGTTGACGATCGATTTTCTGAAGGATCAGCCGCTGTTCGCACGTCGGGCGGGAGAGCTCATAGAGTTTCTCGGCGATGCCCAGATCGTTGCCCACAACGCGATGTTTGATCTGGCTTTCCTCAATGCCGAGTTGGACCGCGCCGGCCATCCGGCGGTGAGCCGCGAGCGGATGATCGACACCCTTCTGCTTGCCCGCCGCAAACACCCTGGAGCCGCGAACCGGCTTGATGATTTGTGCGCCCGTTACGCGATCGACAATTCGCGGCGAACCAAGCACGGCGCACTGCTCGATGCGGAGCTCTTGGCTGAAGTCTATGTCGAACTCACCGGCGCACGTCAGGCTCAGCTGATCCTTTCGCAGGCACCGCCAATCCTTGCGCCCGGCGAAATCATCGCAGTCCGAGAGCGGCCGGTACCGCTGCCGCAGCGATTGACAGCCGACGCGCTGGCGGCGCATCGGGAGTTCATCGCCGGCCTTGGCGAGAACGCTATCTGGCGTGATTACGTCAGCTTAGATTAAGTGGCGGCGAGGCCGCGGGCTGTCCCGCGGCCATGCGGTCGCGATACAAAGCCGCGAAATCGACCGGCTCGAGCATCAAAGGCGGGAAGCCGCCGTTACGCGTTGCCGTGGCGACGATTTCTCGAGCGAACGGAAACAACAAGCGCGGGCATTCGATCATAACCATGGGCTGCAGGCTTTCCTGCGGCACGTTAAGAATGCGAAACACACCGGCATAAAGCAGTTCGAAGCCGAACAGCACGAAACCCTGAACCTCTGCCTTTCCCTCAAACCGCAGCGTCACCTCGACGTCGTTGTCGGTTAGCGGTGCCGCCTCGACACCGATATTGATTTTTATCGACGGCTGCTGGGCGTTTGGCGTCAAAGCGCGCGGTGCATTTGGATTCTCGAACGAGAAGTCCTTTACATATTGCACAAGGACGCCGAGCTGCGGCACCGGCATCTGCGGGTTACCCGCTTGTGGCGTGGGGCCACCATTCGTCGTCGACATCGTTGTCTCCGGCCTTGAGCCGGCTTGGCTAACATGCGGCGCGGGCGCGAACAATGGCAGGAATGCGTTTGCTGGCCTGCGGGCTGGGCCGAAAACGCCTATGGAATGCCCATGGCTTATATCTTTGTGACCGGGTGCCGCCATTGTTGGCGCGGCGACGGTGATCGTCTAATCTGAGTGCTAGCGCGCTAGAATGACGCGCGCCGCCACTGGATGACTTAACCTGCGTGCCTACATAGAGCAGGAACCGGGTGTCCTGCCGCGGTTTGGTCATTCGAACCGAATCTCGGGATCTTACTGCCCCGCTCGTCGCGATGGCGAAAGAATGGCCGAAGTGTTCGACATCTATACCATCATTTTCCTCGCCCTCGCAGTGTTCATTTTCCTGCGATTGCGCAGTGTCTTGGGCCAGCGTACCGGCCGCGAGCGGCCACCCTACGATCCGTATTCGGCGCGGGAC
>NZ_FYEN01000010.1:0-10434 GCF_900188135.1 Rhodoplanes sp. JGI PP 4-B12
CGATCTCACCAACAGGACTGTTTTCTATTATGTTTGTCTCGGGCTGCTGCTGGTCAGCATTTATTTGGTGTGGCGCATCGTCAATTCGCGCTTCGGCATGGTGATCCAAGGCGCGCGCTCGAATGAACGACGCATGCGCGCGATCGGCTTCCCAACATTCCGCTATAGGCTGGTCTGTTTCGTGATCGCCGGAGCAATGTGCGGGCTTGCCGGCGCACTGCTCGCCAATCACACCGATTTTATCAGTCCGGCTATGATGCACTGGACGCGCTCGGGCGATCTCATCGTTATGGTGGTGCTTGGCGGCATGCAGGCGATGTTCGGCCCGCTCATTGGCGCGCTCACGTTTTTGGTACTGGAGGAGGGACTCTCACGCGTTACGGTATATTCGAATCTGATCCTTGGCCCGTTCCTGCTTGTCGTGGCGATCTCGATGCATGGCGGGATCGATAGCTTAATTGCCGGATCTCGCCGTGGCTGAGATCCTGCTCGAAGTCGAACGCCTGACCAAGCGGTTTGGCGGCGTAATCGCGGCCGACGAAATTTCGCTAGCTGTTCCGGCCGGTGAACTGCACGCGATCATCGGCCCGAACGGCGCCGGCAAATCAACCCTGATCGGTCAATTGAGCGGGGAAGTTGTTCCGGATAGCGGACGCATTCGTTTTGACGGTCGCGAGATAACGAACCTACCGGTTTATCGGCGCAGCCGGTTAGGCCTTGCGCGCTCTTTCCAGGTCACAACGCTGTTTCCGGATTTCACAGCGCTCGACAATATCGCGCTTTCGGTGCAGGCCCATGCCGGCCACTCGTTTCGCTTTTGGCGAAACGCGCGTGACGAACCCGAATTGCGTGAACCGGCGCAAGCGGCGCTGGCGCGCGTGGGTCTGATCGAACGAGCCAGCGCTCTGGTCGCTGATCTCAGTCATGGTGAACGGCGGCAGCTAGAAATCGCCATGGCCCTTGCTGCTCGGCCACGCATGCTGCTGCTCGATGAGCCGATGGCGGGGATGGGTCTCGAAGAATCCGCACGTTTATTGGAAATGCTGCGTGCGCTGAAGGGCAGCATCACCGTGATACTGATCGAGCATGATATCGATGCGGTCTTCGCATTGGCGGATCGCATCAGCGTCCTGGTCTATGGACGCATTATCGCTTCTGGCGACCCGGCGGCCATTCGCGCCGATCCAGGCGTGCGCGAAGCTTACCTCGGCGAAGGTGCGGTCGATGGCTGACATGTCCGATTCGCTTCTTGAATTGCGCGACATAGAGACGAGCTATGGATTGAGCCGTGTTCTCTTCGGCGTGTCGCTCATCATCGGGCGGGGGGAGATGGTTTCGCTGCTCGGCCGCAACGGCATGGGCAAGACCACAACAGTACGCTCAATCATGGGACTTACTCCCGCCGCGGCCGGCTCGATCCGGTTCGGCGGCGAAGAGATCCGCTTACTTCCTGCCTACCGGATCGCCAAGCGCGGCGTCGGCTTGGTTCCGGAAGGGCGGCAGGTATTCCCAAACCTCACCGCCCGCGAGAATCTCGTTGCAACCGCGGCAAATCACGGAGGCACCACCGAGCCATGGACGCTCGAAAAGGTCATGGCGCTGTTTCCGCGCCTCGCCGAACGGGCGAGCAGCATGGCGAACTTGCTGTCAGGAGGCGAACAGCAGATGCTCGCCATTGGCCGTGCCTTGATGACCAATCCACGTCTTCTCATTCTGGACGAGGCGACCGAGGGCTTGGCGCCCCGCGTGCGTGACGAAATTTGGCGTTCGCTCGAACGGCTGCGTGCCGGTGGGCAATCGATCCTGGTTATTGATAAAAACGTAAAGGCGCTGACCCGCATAGCCGACCGCCATTACATTATTGAGCGCGGGCGTGTGGTATGGGTCGGAAGCTCGCAGCAATTGGCGCAAGCGCCTGCAATTCAGCATCGCTATCTAGGGATTTGACCGCTCGCAATGCATGGCGCGCTCTTAGCGAGCCGCATCGAGCCCGGCCAGTCGCTGCAATGCGGCGTTGGAGCCAAGCTCTGCGGCGCGCTGGTACCATTGCCGCGCCTGCGCGATATCCGGCGTCGTCCCGATTGCGCCGAGACGCTGCATCACAACCGGATCGAAAGTCGCGCCGACTGCAAGAGCCGCCTCGGCGCTGCCGGCTTCGGCGGCGCGCCGTAGCAGGAGCCGCGCCGCGGCGAGATCGCCGTTGGCGATGAATTCGTTGCCGCGCTTGACCAACATTTCGAGTTCGCCACTGTCGAGCCGAAGTGCCGGACGATTGTCGGGCCGCGGCGCCGGTTGGGCCGGTGGAGGTGCAATTGATTGCGCCGGCACTGGCGTGACGGCAATTGCGTTGACAGACGCACCAGATAAAGGGGCAGCCGCAACTACAGCAGGTGCAGCAAGCACATTCGCGGTAGCCGCTTCCTCCATCTGCGGTGCAGCTATCGCAGGTCGCGGCAGCTCCACATCAACGCGGTTGACGCGATTGCCAGAAATGGCTGAGGTGGAAACCTCGGCCGGCATGATTCCGATCGGCTTTTCTATGCCGTGATAGGAGACCATGCCCCACGCCACCAAAGCGGCGAAGCTGATAACCCCGCACAGCCGGATTAGGATAGGCCGTACGACCGACCCGGCTTTAGCAGATGGCTCCGGGATCAGGTTGGGATTGCGCGCGAGCTGACGCTGCAGTTCCAGCATCGCGCGGTCGCCGCTGAATTGGGGAGCGAGCGTCGTCGGATTGCGATTACGTTCGTTAGTGTCAGTCAATGGTGTGGCTGGGCGTCCGGCGATCTCGGCGGGTACCCGCTCACGAGCCCAAGGCGGCGCGTACATCAATGCCGGATCAATGTCTTCATCGAGGTGTATCGGAGAACTCATGATCGCCTCCCGCGCTTTCAAGCTCCGATGTCACAAATAAACGGTCCGATCCCCCTACGATTGCCGCTGCCGTACTACCACTTGATCGAATAGATATCGTTCGGATCGCTCGAAACGATAGTGATTGTGTTGGCGTTCAGACGTTCGCCGAGCGCACCAACATTGTGGTTATTCGCTATCGGTCGCATACCGGCGCGCTCGGTGGGAAAATTGGACATCGTTGCAATCGACAGAACCGATGCCAATACGCCAATGACCTGAATTGGCCGGTACGGCCGCCGCAAGCGTCCCCTCATTAGTAGCCCCCGAGCGGCGAACCCGCCTTTACGCAAACACACATTGCGCGGCAGAGCCGCAACGTCTGACACCAACACTCGCCGCGCTTGCAGAGACGGACACGCTATTATTTGCCACACGTGTCCCGCACGGACTTTTGTCAAAGGTCGGCAAGCATTGGGGCGGCTATATGATTATGGTTGGATGATTCCAAGGCTCGGTTGCCGCAGCTCTGCGGTTCGCGCCATGCGAGCGGTCGCAGGTACGATCCATCAACGGCTTCGGCGGCGCGAAACTCCGGCACGAGTGCCGTAAGGCGGCGACACGCTGGTCAGCAGTCCACGCCCGGAGAGTCCGGCAGTCGCTTCACGCTTTCGGAGATGATCTTGCTGAGTTGCATCACCTGCTGGCTCAAGGCGGCATATTCTACAATTTCACGATGAATGCGGTCGCCGTCGGAACGCAGTTTTTCGCGCAGATCCCGCAAATCTCCAATAAGAGCGTCAATCTCACGCGTCGAGTTGCCCGATACCCGGCGAAGCAGCGCGCTCAAGCTATTGGCGGTCGCTTCGCCGTTTGCGGTATCGCCCTGACGAAATGCTGCGCCGTTATGTCCAAGCGTCCGGACGTTTTCCTCAAAATCGAGGTCCGCTGATTTTAGATTTCCAGATGACTGGACCGGCTGGACATAATTCATAACACCACCCCTCATAACCGTTCGCTTCCTCTGCGGACGCCAACCGGATGGCCGCATGAAAATGTGACCACTTCGCGACTCATCAGTGCTTTTGCGGTTTCTCTTTCGTATTCGTATTTCCGAATGCGGACAGGTTCGTAGTGCTTGACTATTTTTTGCCAATCTCTTGCCCCGAGGTGGTCTGAATCGAAGATTTAGCTGAGTTGAACGGATGGGTACGTTCGAGGCGCAGAATGGCGTGCAGACTATTGAACAAAGTGAGTAAAAGCGTCTCGTGCTATGCTTGAACCTGGCGGCGGGGGCGATCTTTCGGCAGCGTTCGTGAATGCGATTTTACTCGCCCTTTGGGCGGTGCTGCCGGCGTTGGTTATTGGTTATGCGCGCGCATTTTTGCTTGCGCGACGGCATCGACCGGAATTCATGTTGCAAAAATCCGAAAGGAGCGAATTAGACCGCGCCGTTGCGGTGTATGGAACGATTCGCCGTCGTCTTGAGCAAATCCGTGAAAGCAATGAGCTGATAAACGGCTTTTGGCGCACCGCTTTAAGCCGCCATGCCAATATTCCCGAGCCGGACGACGAACTCGAGGATCTAAAAGCTCATGCTCAGCATTTGCAGGCGATGATCTCCCGCCTGCGAAGCCAACCGCTTTTTCGACTGAGGTCCTGGATGCATAGAAAGTGTATGCATTTCGCGATGGGCTATGCGATTGCGGTCTACATTGTGACGTTCGCGCTTCTGTGGTTGCTCGCGTTCGGTGTCTCCGATCAGTCGGCTTGGGCGCAGGAATTGCAGACTGTGTCGAGCAACACGGCTGTCTGGTATCCGTTCGATGAGGGGATTTTTGACGCCAATGCTGCGGCCATTGCCTTCGCAACCGTTGCAATGCCGCTCATTTACCTGGTTCGGCGGTACAGTTTGCGTCGGCAGTACAGTCTGGAATTTTACGTGTTTACCGATCTAGCGGATATCGGGACGAACGAGTCGATTTATGACGCTGAATTTGTCTTCGATCGTTATGCGAGCGACGGTCACTGGATTCGCATTCTCGGGGTTTCCGAGTCGGCTACGGTTGAAGAGGTCAAAAAAGCCTATAAGACCCTGATCAAACAAAACCACCCCGATCGGGTGCAGGGCATGTCACAGGCGTTCAAAAAACTTGCCGAGACAGAAACCAAAAAGATCAACGCTGCCTATCGGCAAGCCCTGAATTCAGCCTCGCCTGCCTAAGGTCGTTCGCTACGCCTTTCGGAATTCACACCCATAATGTGTGAATTGTTCCGATTTTTGTGGCAGGCGCGCCACACCATGCGGCAAAACACGGGGAAAACCGCTGAACAGACTCCTGCTGATCGGGAAACCCGGTAAAGTGAGCTCAATTCATTTCGTCTAGGAAGAACTCATGCGAGAGGTCTTACGGCGCGCGGCGCTTTCCACGCTACTGATAGGCGCCGCATTGAGCTCTGCGAGGGCGGCTGACATGGCGGTCAAAGCGCCGCCGCCTCCGCCCAAGGCGGCGGTCGCCACATGGACCGGATACTACGCCGGCGTGAACATCGGTTATGGGATTGGAGACGATCCTACCACGGTGAGTACGGTAAGCGGCGCGGCGTTTCCGGGCCTCACACCTGGAACGCCCATCTACGGAGCGCCGCGCTCATTCTCCATCGATCCGAAGGGCGTCATCGGCGGTGGGCAGGTCGGCTATAATTTGCAGTTCGCGCCGTCCTGGGTTGCCGGTTTCGAAGCCGATATCCAAGGCAGCGGTATGAGAAACCAGCAGAACTGCATCATCCCCTGCGGAGCTCCAATATCGACGGTACCGACCGGCTTCCTCACATTCTTTCCGGTCACATTCTCCACCTTGTCAGAAGAGCATAAAATCGACTGGTTCGGGACTGTTCGGGGACGTTTCGGATACGCCGCTGGCCCGGTCCTGGTTTATGCGACAGGTGGCCTCGCCTACGGTGAAGTCAACCGGAACGGCAATGTCGTGGGCCAGACGAATTTCATTTTGGGGGGAACCGTCAACAGCTTTGCGGGGTCTTACAGCGCAAGTTCAACCAAGGCCGGATGGACGCTTGGCGGCGGCGTCGAAGGACAGTTGACGACCAATTGGTCCGTGAAAGCCGAATATCTCTATATCGATCTCGGCACCACGACCGACAGTTTCAGCACTTTCTATACATCGGGCTTCCCAGCCACGGGACAGGCGGGACTCCGAACCGTCACTTCTTCTTTTCGCGAGAACATCTTCCGCGCCGGCCTCAACTATAAATGGGGCGGCTAGGGTCGAAGACATCACCCCTTCTGCTATTTAAGCGGCCGCCGTATTCCGAACGCTTGCCGGGATCTGCATCAACTTCAGCGGATCGCTTCGGCGGGGATGGCTTGCGAAGCCAGTTGACTCCCCGCGATCCCCACATTGAGTTTTGACGCTCCTTCGGCTCCAGTGTCCACTTGAACATAAACGGAGCCTGACACGGTCGTGCCAGACGCAGACAAAATCGGCGTGCAGCTCACTTGTCCCGCCTGCGCGCGCGCGACGGAACATCGGAAATTATATTCCAAGAATTCCTGCGATATTTTCCAATGCATTCAATGCGGCCTGGGCCGCTCCGAATGCGCTAATTTTGACGTCCGTGACTACTATACGGAGGATTATTTCTCCGGGGAGCACAGCGACGGCTATGCCGATTATTGCGCCAGCGAGCCGGTGTTGCGCCGCGAATTTGCTCGCACGGTACAATTCGTTCGCCAGTATCGGAGTGGCGGGCGGCTTTTAGAGATTGGATGCGCCTATGGCTTTTTTCTCGAAGAGGCGCGTCAGTTCTACGATGTGGCAGGAATCGAAATCGCAGACGCCGCCGCTGTATTTTGCCAAAGACGCGGCCTTACGGTTATCAATGGAATGGCGGACGAGGATAATCTCGCGCGCTTTGGTATGATGGACGTTATTGTCCTGCTTGACGTCATTGAGCACCTACCCGATCCGCAATCGACCTTGGCACTATGCCGGCGTTATTTGAACCCTGGCGGGGTCATTATTATTACCACTGGCGACTTTTCCTCTCTTTACGCGCGAGTTGCCGGACGGAATTGGCGCTTAATGACGCCCCCGCAGCACCTTTGGTATTTCACCCCCGAGAGCATGCGACGGCTCGCGCAAACGGTGCAGTTGAAATTGGAGACTTCCGAGCACCCTTGGAAACTCGTCCCGTTGGCCTTGATCGAGTTTCAGGTGCGCCGTTTGCTCGGCGCAAGGCGAGCAATGTCGACTGGCCTCATGAGCCGCATTGGCATTCCGGTGAATTTGTTCGATGCGATGCGATGCGTGCTGCGCCGCCCAGACGCGGGCCCGACTTAACAAGCGAGCCCCTCAAATTCGCTTCCCGACGCTGCATTAACTACTCTCGGGCACCGATACGGGGGTGGCAATTGCTTTGCCATGACGCCTCCGCCCGGCGTAGTATCGTTGGGAACAAACATCGCTGTCACTGGTTGTTGGTATCGGCCTTGGGCGGATTTTGGTTGCGTTTTTGGGTAGGGCCGGACCGTGACTGCGGATAAGCAAAAAGAGTTTGACGGAGGATCGATCTGGATCGTTATTGCCGCCTTTAACGAGGCTGCGGTAATCGGACCCATTATCTCAGACGTTGTGGGCCGAAGCTATCGCGTGGCGGTTATCGATGACGGCTCGCAAGACGCAACGGGGCAAATTGCGTTGGCTGCGGGCGCCACTGTCGTCACGCATCCGGTCAACTTTGGGCAGGGCGCGGCGCTTCAGACCGGCATCAAGTTCGCGCTGCAGCGCGACGCCAGCTACATCGTGACATTCGATGCCGATGGGCAGCACCGTCCCTCGGATATTCCGCGTCTCATCAACGCTCTGACGGATAGTAAGGCAGCCTATGCGCTCGGCAGCCGATTCCTTGGCAGTTCGCATGGCATGCCGTTCGGACGCCGGCTTCTGCTGCAAGCCGCGATCTGGTTCACGCGCGCCGTTACGGGTCTTCGGCTTAGCGATACCCATAACGGCTTGCGCGCGATGACCCGAGAAGGGGCAAGCCGCATTTCGTTGCGACAAAACCGGATGGCCCATGCCAGCGAACTCCTCGAGCAAATCGCGGCGAGCGGATTGCCGTATGTCGAGGTGCCCGTGACGATCGATTACACGCGTTATTCGCTGGCCAAAGGCCAAGGGTTGGCCGATTCAGTGACCATCTTGTTCGACCTCTCAGTGCAAAAGCTGCATCGATGATCGCTCAAATCGGGTTCTCGATTCTACTCGCAGGTGTGATGGTCTATGCCTGGACCGAATATCGGCGGGCGCCGGTGATCGCAATCCTTGCCTTGCTGGCCGCAATCGCGGGCCTTTATTTCGTGTGGCTGCCGACCCATGCAACCAGGCTCGCGGCCTTGGTTGGCATTGGCCGTGGCGTTGACCTTATTATCTACATTTGGGTTGTTATCAGCCTGATCTTGCTGCTCAACCTGCATCTCAAACTTCGCTCGCAAGCCGAGCTGATTACGGTTCTGATGCGAGAAATCGCGGTCGCCAGCGCCCGTACGGCAGAACCGAGCAAATGATCCAGGCGGCGCCAACCGAATACGGGCCGATCAGGATTAGATTATAACGCGTATAGTGATTGCCGACAGCAGCGTGCAAACCCAGCATCAGCACGGCGGGCACGGCGTATAATACCAGCAAAGGTTCGCGCGTGCGCACCGCCTGCAGCAGCGACGCTATGAACAAAGGCAGAAGCAGCAAGGTAACGATTCCGCCGGGCCAAGCGCCACACCACGCCAGCGGAATGTTCACCAACAGATAGCGCCACCAATTCGTCTGCATTTCATCGTGCACAAGGCGGCCGATCAACGGATCAAGTT
Source organism: Rhodoplanes sp. JGI PP 4-B12 (assembly GCF_900188135.1). Lineage (NCBI taxonomy): Bacteria > Pseudomonadati > Pseudomonadota > Alphaproteobacteria > Hyphomicrobiales > Nitrobacteraceae > Rhodoplanes > Rhodoplanes sp. JGI PP 4-B12. Next base: position 8,741 of record NZ_FYEN01000010.1, read on the forward strand.
CGCCATGCTGCTCGCGCAGGGCATCGCGCCGGTCGCGTCCATTATGAAAGAAACTCGCCGGCGTATGGAATACGAAGCGATGCATGGAGTCAGTGCCGTAGACTTTGTCGAACAGCAGATCTCCAATGCCGGGAGCGCAATAGGGGAATGCAAGCAAAAATTCTTGTGGCGTCATGTCATCATAAGCAAAACGTTCGACCAATGCTGCCGAAGCATATTCGTTCGTGAGACTGAATTTTCCGATCGAGACGTAATTACGCGCCATCCACGGCCCCGTTATGCATGCAAAAGTGGCGGCAAACATCACCGAATGAGCGCCGATCAGATTTCGCGGAATTTTTGCAATCTTGAAGCCGAAAAAGACAACGATCGCGATCGTGATTGGAAACAGCGCGGTAAACGATGGCTTCGTCAGGCATAACAGTCCGAGCACGGCGCCGGCGATGGCGAATCTGACAGCCGCGGGCGCGATCAAGGCTCTCAGAAGCGTCCAGGCGAAGACGCTATAGAACGCAAATATTGCGCTTTCGGTCATTACAAATGAAAAAATATGGGCCTCACTCGCCAGAGCTGCGGTCGCAAACAGTCCGGCGAAAAGGAAGATCCATTGCGTTCGCCGGAAGATCAGCTCGGCCGCGAAGCCTACGACCGCCACCGCAATCGCAAGCAGCGCAGCACTAAGAATACGGATCGGCGTTTCATACGCTTCGCATGTGGATTCGTCCCGATGACCGCGATTGGAGTCGACACTGCAACGGACCGCCTCGGCAAACCGCTGATCGAGATTCATCACCGCGAGTATCATCGCCGGGAATACCGGGCCAAAGAACATACCCGGCTGCGCCGGCTGGACCGAACTGTCGACCGGGTCGAAAATTCCATCACTGAATACGCCGTAGCGGTCCAGGTCATACGCGATGGTGACATAAAATACCTGATCGAAATCGCGCAGCTTCCAGTCCGGGCGGCTCAAAATGCTCAGCCCGAGAACAAGGAAAGCCACTAGGACGATGCCTACCTTAGTGGTTCGAACTGCAAGCAGTCGACGATCAGCCATTATTGCTGCCGGATGGCCCTAAACACGTTTCAATGCGATGGCGATACGCTATTCGCCAAGGCTTTGGAATCAAAACTCACGCTGCTCGAGGGAGGTAATACGAAGTTACGCAGCAAGAAAATGCTTGGACCGCGAGCTGCGATTCGTCTGCGCTCGCTGAGGGAACAAATTCTCTGATGTCAATGGCATAAATTTCGGCTCGGCCGGAACTTAACGGCGGTTCTCGGATTTGTCGGAGGTCCAACCCAAGCTGGAGATCAGTATGGACACGACGGATCGATTTCTCAGATTTGCCGCCGAATGCGAAGCAATGGCCAAGATCAGCCCCAGTCGCGAAAACAAGATATTTTGGAATGGCTTAGCCCAGCGATGGTTACGCTGTGCGCAACTGACGGAGAAACTCGATAGCGATCTTCAGTCGTTTGGGCTTAAGCGACGGCAGGCCCGAAGCCAAATGCGGAGCATGGCTCATTGATTGGCGGGCCTAGGATTCGTTAAAGGCACTGATTTCTCGTTAGCCCCAAAAATTTGAATAGGATTTGAGCGACCGCCGGGGTTTCGGCCGAGGCTCGCAGCATAGCAATGCGCGGCTTTGGCGGAGGTTCGCCAATTATTGTTTAAATTCTAATAATGACAA
>NZ_FYEN01000007.1:0-11870 GCF_900188135.1 Rhodoplanes sp. JGI PP 4-B12
AACCAGCCAACAGACCGAAGATCACGGGATTGGGAAAACCGATCAGCCAGGCGCCGAGCGATACAATACTCGCAATCCCGATATTGACGATCGTCACGACGGTCAGATAGCTGGCGAGATTGCGCTCGATATCGCGCATGATCTTCAAAAAGCGCAGTTTGGCGTCACGGCCGCCGAACAGAGCCACGACCTGATTGCGCAGTTGTATTTCGCCGATCAGGAAAAACAGCAAGGTCGTGAAGAAAAGGACGAGCTCCCCCGCCGCGGGCGTGATGAAGGCAACGACCGGCAACACGACATTGGAGGCCGGCACATTGACGTTCAGCCCGGCGCTGTCGCCGAACAGTGCCGTTTCCAATTCGTGCAAGGCGGCCAACGGCTGATCGAGCACGGCGAGCTTGTCCCTGACGCTGGCGCCGATCTCCGGCGCCCGGCCGATCCATTCGCTGACCGGTTTGGCGAGCGCCATGGCGCCGAGGCTCAATGCGCCGAACCCGAACAGCAGGATCAGGATCGCAGTGATCCAGGTCGGAATCCCAAATCGCTTGGCTGCCTTCACTAGCGGTGCAAGCGTGAGCGCCAGCACCGCCGCCGCCAGGATCGGCAGCACGATGGCGCGGCCGGTATAAAGAAAGGCGCCGAATAGAAGCAGGAAAATACCGATGGTCGCGCCGTGGCCGGCGGACACCCACATCCCGCCGACGCTGTCGACGGGCAGCGGATCGCTGATGAGGAGTTCGTGGCGAACCTCGCGGTCGGCCGGGGTATCGTCCACCAAACACTCCGTCTGCCGCCGCGCCCGCCGCTGATCTCGCCGCCTTAACGCCAGCGCGAAGGGCTCGGTTCCTCGGCCGCCAATATAACGGAGACCCTTTCCGCACCGCACCCGGCTTGTTAGAAGGCGCAACCGACGCCATAAGCTCAACAATGACCGAACCCAAAGCGCGCGATTACAGCGAAACGCTGTTTCTGCCCAAGACCGATTTTCCCATGCGCGCCGGCTTGCCGCAGCGGGAGCCGGAAATTCTCGCGCGCTGGCAAAAGCTCGATCTGTACGCGCGGCTGCGGGCTGCGGCGGCGGGCCGGCCGCGATTCGTGCTCCACGACGGTCCGCCTTACGCCAACGGCAACATCCATATCGGCCATGCGCTCAATAAGATTCTTAAGGACGTGGTGACGCGCAGCCAGCAGATGCTGGGGTTCGATTCCAATTACGTGCCGGGCTGGGATTGCCATGGCCTGCCGATCGAATGGAAGGTCGAGGAAGAGAATTACCGCGCCAAAGGCAAGCCGAAGCCGGATCTGTCCAATCCGACCGCGCTGGTCGAATTTCGCCGCGAGTGCCGCCAATTCGCCGAGCACTGGATCAAGGTACAGCGCGAAGAATTCGAGCGGCTCGGCGTGGTCGGCGATTGGGCGCATCCCTACACGACGATGGACTACTTCGCCGAGGCGCAAATCGCACGCGAACTGATGAAGTTCGCGGCTAACGGCACGCTCTACCGCGGCTCGAAGCCGGTGATGTGGTCGGTGGTCGAGAAGACTGCGCTTGCCGAGGCTGAGGTCGAGTACGAAGATTATGTATCGGATCAGGTGTGGGTGAAGTTTCCTCTGCGAAGGACTGATTCCAGTTCCTCGCGTGGAAAGTCACCCGATCTCAGTGGAGTCGCAGTTCTGATCTGGACGACGACACCCTGGACCATCCCCGGAAATCGGGCGATCAGCTACTCTCCCAAGATCGAATACGGCCTCTATCAGGTGGTGGACGCGCCATCGGACAACTGGGCGAAAGTTGGGGACCGTTTTCTCCTCGCAGATAAGCTCGCTATGGACGTGTTTCGGCAAGCGCGCGTTACCGCGTTCAAGCGGTTGGCGCCGATGCCAGCCGAAAGGTTGTCCGGATTGTTATGCGATCATCCGCTCAAAAAGCTCGCCGGCTATGACTTCGCGGTGCCGCTTTTTCCTGGCGACCACGTCACCGAGGACACCGGAACGGGATTCGTGCACACCGCGCCAGGCCATGGCCGCGAAGACTTCGACCTCTGGACCGCGAACACGGCCAAGCTAGTGGCGCAGAGCATCAACACGACCATTCCCTACACGGTCGATGCGGACGGGCGGTTCACCGAGCAAGCACCGGGCTTCGCCGGCAAGCGTGTCCTAACCGAGACGGGCGACAAGGGCGACGCAAACGAGGCGGTCATCAAAGCCCTGGTCGAGGCTGGCATGTTGATTGCGCGGGGCCGGCTAAAACATCAATATCCGCATTCATGGCGCTCGAAGAAGCCGGTGATCTTTCGCAACACGCCGCAATGGTTCATTGCGATGGACAGGCGGATCGCTTACGCCCCGGACAAGTCCGGGGCTATGGACATCGACGGGCATCGCGACACGTTGCGCCATCGTGCGCTTACCGCGATCAAGGCGACCCGCTGGGTGCCAACGCAAGGCGAGAACCGCATTACCGGAATGATTGAGAGTCGCCCCGATTGGGTGATCTCGCGCCAGCGCGCCTGGGGTGTGCCGATCACGCTCTTCATCAAGGAAAAGCCTGACGGTTCGGTCGAGATTCTCAACGATGCCGACGTGAATGTCCGCGTCATCGAGGCCTTCGAGCAAGAAGGCGCCGACGCCTGGTACAAACCCGGGGCGCGCGAGCGTTTCCTCGGCAAGCGCGCAAACGATGGCTGGCAGAAAGTTGATGACATCCTCGACGTCTGGTTCGATTCCGGATCGACCCACGCATTTGTGCTTGAGGACCCGCAGCATTTTTCAGCGCTCGCCAACATCAAGTGCAAGGCGGATGGCGGCGGTGAGGCGATCATGTATCTGGAAGGCTCCGATCAGCATCGCGGCTGGTTTCAGTCTTCGCTGCTGGAAAGCTGCGGCACGCGCGGGCGTGCGCCGTTCGACATCGTGCTGACCCACGGTTTCGTGCTCGACGAGGACGGCCGCAAAATGTCGAAGTCGCTCGGTAATGTCACGGCGCCGCAGGATGTGATGCGCAATGCCGGCGCCGACATTCTGCGCATGTGGGTGTGCGCCGCCGATTATGAGGATGACCTTCGTATCGGTGCTGAGATCCTGAAAACGACCGTCGATACCTATCGCAAGCTGCGCAACACGCTGCGTTGGATGCTCGGCAATCTGGCGCATTTTCATCCCGCCGATCGCATCGCGCCGGAAGCCATACCGGAAGCTTTGCCGGAACTCGAACGGCTGATGCTACATCGGCTCGCCGAACTGGATCGGCTCGTCCGTCAGGCCTACGCGGATTTCGATTACAAACGCATCTTTGCCGCGCTCAATGCGTTCATGACGGTCGATCTCTCGGCGTTCTATTTCGATATCCGCAAGGACGCACTTTATTGCGATCCCTATTCGTCGGCGAAGCGCAAATCGTGTCTCACGGTGCTGGACCATTTGTTGCGCGCCACTGTTTGCTGGCTCGCGCCGATGCTCTGCTTCACGGCGGAAGAGGCGTGGCTGGCACGCGATCCGGCGGCACAATCGGTGCACCTTGAGCCTTTTCCATCCGTGCCGGCCGGCTGGTGCAACGACGTGCTCGCTGAGAAGTGGCGTAAGCTGCGCATTATTCGTCGCGTCGTTACCGGCGCGCTGGAAATCGAGCGCGCAAACAAGCGGATCGGTTCCGCGCTCGAGGCGCATCCGATTATCCATGTCGCCGATCCAGACCTGTTCGCCGCGGCCGTGGACGTCGATCTCGCCGAACTTTGCATCACCTCGGGCGCGGTTCTGGTCGAAGGCGAGGGCCCGCCGGACGCGTTCCGGCTGCCGGACGTGCCCGGTGTCGCGGTGATTCCGCGGCTTGCCGAAGGACGCAAATGCGCGCGCTCCTGGAAAATTTCTCCTGCGGTCGGGCTCGATCCACAATTTCCGGATGTCACGCCGCGTGACGCGCAGGCGCTGCGTGAATGGGAAGCCATGCGCAAGGCGGCCGAGTAGCGGCCGAGTAGGGGGCTACATTGACCGCTGCGGTGCCTCATCGCCCAACCGCTTCCTACCTGTGGGGACGGTTGACTGCGTTTGGCTTGACAGTCGCGGCGCTGACTTGCCTTGCCGATCAGGCATCGAAGTTCTGGCTGCTGTTTGACTTCGATCTCGGCGGCCGCGGCCATTTTCCGATCACGCGCTTTATCGATCTGGTTCTGACCTGGAATACCGGGATCAGCTACGGCCTGTTTCCGCAGCAAGGGCCGATCGGCGAATGGGCTTTGTTTGCTTTCAAAGTTGCTGCGGTCGGTTTCCTGTGGGGCTGGCTGGCGCGGGCAACATCACGGCTGACCGCGGGATCGCTTGGGTTGATCATCGGCGGCGCCGTCGGCAATGCCATCGACCGGCTGCACTGGCCGGGGGTGATGGATTTCGTACTTTTCCACATCGAAACACCAAGCTTCGAATTTCGCTGGTATGTGTTCAACCTCGCTGATGTCGCGATTGTTGCGGGTGTGGTGGTGCTGCTGTATGAATCGCTATTGGGCGGTGCCGCAAAAGCGCCCTGATCGCGTATAATAAACGCTTGGAGGGCTTTAATTATTCCGATTTTCTAGGCCGCATGCCGGCCGGGGGCGTGCAAAGGGGTTCAATGCAAAGAGTTCTCTTGGGGCGAAATTGGGGGTGAGGGTATGTCGCTGTATCGGGCCGTAGGCCGTGCCTGGACCGGCCGCCACACCGGCAATGGCGGCCGCAGGTCAGCCATTCACGTCGCCTTGGGCGCTGTGCTTACTGCTGCAACAGTCTGCACGTGCGGGTCCGTTGTGCGCGCCGGCGACTATGACGATCCCTCAGGCCAGTCGTTTGGTACAAGAGTTCTCCACGCGATCGGCCTGCCCGATCCCGACCATCCGGAATATGAAATCAATTACAGCGAGCGTTCGCCGCTGGTCGTGCCGCCAAACCGTAGTCTGCCCGCGCCAATTGCGACCGAGCGCCCGCCTGCGCCCAACTGGCCGCAGGATCCGGACGTCAAGAAGCGGCAAGCAGCCAAAGACGAGAAGGTCGTGCCTCACGGCGACCGCGTCATTGAAGAGGGCCGACCGTTGCGGCCGGACGAATTGATTCCGAAGGGAAGTCGTGCCAGCGCGACTTCGAACTCTGGCGGGATCGAGCCGAAAAAGAGTGGCTTGCTCAATTTCGATTGGTTCAAAAAAGAAGAATATGGCACGTTCACCGGCGAGCCGCCGCGGGCCAACCTGACCGATCCGCCGCCCGGCTACCAAACGCCTTCGCCGGATCAGCCGTACGGAATTCCGCCCGAGCGCAAGGCCTACAAACCAAAGACGCTCGGCGAGCGCATGGAGCCGGCGCGATAAGAGACGGACCGTTGCTTCCGCTCACAGAAACAATAGGCGGAAGGCAGCACGCGGCACGCCAGGCGGAGATGAGGGTGGCTAAATTTCTGTTGCTTCTTGTCGCGCTTGGCAGCGCGACTGCAAGCGCTGCCTATGGCAGCGCCGAGGTCAGCCATTTCACCTTGGCCAACGGCCTGGAAGTTGTCGTGGTGCCCGATCATCGCGCGCCGGTTGTCACGCATATGATCTGGTACAAAGTCGGCGCAGCCGACGAAACGCCTGGCAAATCCGGTCTGGCGCATTTCCTAGAACATCTGATGTTCAAGGGCACAGAGAAAAATCCCGGCGACGCTTTCTCGCGGCAGGTCGCGGAGATCGGCGGCCAGGAAAACGCGTTCACGGCGAGCGATTACACCGGATTCTTTCAACGCGTCCCGCGCAACAACCTCAAGGAAGTGATGGCTCTGGAGGCTGACCGCATTACCGGCTTGGTGCTCACCGACGACGTGGTGCGGCCCGAACTCAATGTTGTGCTCGAAGAACAAAATATGCGGGTCGCAAACAATCCGGCCGCGCGGCTGTCGCAGCAGATGGATGCCGCGCTCTACCTCAATCATCCCTATGGCCGCCCGGTTATTGGCTGGCGGCAGGAAATCGAGCGGCTCGATCGCAACGATGCGCTGGCCTTTTATCGCCGCTTCTATAGCCCGAACAACGCCATCGTGGTCGTTGCCGGCGACGTTAGTGTGGACGAGGTTAAAGCCGATGCCGAGGCGACCTACGGCAAGGTTGCCGATCGCATCGAAAGCAAGCCGCGCCGCCGGCCCATGGAGCCTGCGCAGGAGGCGGCGCGCACGGTGACGCTCGCGGATTTCCGTGTCGAGCAGCCGAGCGTCAACCGCGATTATCTCGTGCCCTCGGAAACCTCAGCGCAAACCGGTGAGAGCGAAGCGCTTGAAGTGCTTGCCCATGTACTGGGCAGTGGCGAAAACTGCCGGCTTTACCGCAAGCTCGTCGTCGACCAAGCGATTGCGCTGAATGCCGGTGCTTTCTATGCGGGCACCGCCCTCGATTACGCAAAATTTGCCGTCTTCGGGGCGCCCAAGCCGGGCACCTCGCTGCATCAGCTTGAAGCGGCAATCGACGACATTCTCGCCGAGGTCATTGCGCGGGGCATCACCGCCGATGAGCTCGAACGCGCCAAGACCCGTCTGATCGCCGACGCTGTTTATGCCGAGGATAATCAGGCGAGTTTAGCCCGCTGGTATGGTTCGGCGCTTGCGACCGGGCAGACAGTCGAAGCTGTGCGCCGCTGGCCCGACCGCATTCGTGCCGTTTCCACGGACGCTGTGCAGAAGGCCGCCCGCACTTGGCTCGATAGCCGCCGTTCCGTTACCGGCTATCTCGTCAAAAGCCTCCAATCCGAGGAGAAGCGATCGTGAACTCGGTCTCACCGGCTCGGCGCTGTTGCCGCTTTTCTACCAGGCGTAGGGCGGCGACGCCGTTGCGCCTAGCCCGTGTTGCGGCAGCGATCGCGGCAGCAGGCATTCTTTTCATGGCTTCCGCCCAGGCGACCACGATCGAGCGTGTGATAAGTCCCGGCGGGATCGAAGCGTGGCTTGTGCACGAGCCGGCGGTTCCTTTGATTGCGGTGGATTTCGCTTTCGCGGGCGGCGCTGTGCAGGATGCGCCCGGCAAATCAGGTACCGCGACATTGGCGGTTTCGCTCCTCGATGCCGGCGCGGGGGATCTCGATTCAAAAGCGTTTTCGGATCGGCTCGAACGCAAAGCGATCCAAATGGGCTTTTCGGCCCAGCGTGACACGATCCGCGGCACGATGCGTACCCTGGTCGAAAATCGCGACGCCGCTTTCGATCTTTTGCAGCTCGCCGTTACGGCGCCGCGTTTTGACGCCAAGGACGTCGAGATCAGCCGCGCGCAAGTGCTTTCACTGTTACGTCGCGAGACGACGAGCCCGGCCGATATCGCCAACCGCCGCTGGTGGGAAACGGCTTTCGAAGGCCATCCTTACGGCCGGCCGGTGAATGGCACCGCGGACACAGTATCGAGCATTTCCATTGCCGACCTTAAATCCTACGTGCACCGCGTTCTCACGCGGGGAAATCTTACGATCGCCGTCGTCGGCGACATCGATGCGGGGACGTTGAAGCCCCTGCTTGACCGGACATTCGGCGCACTGCCGGAGAAGCCTGAACTCGTTCCGATTGCCAATGTCGCGCCGCAAGGGCTCGGGCGGCGTATCGAGGTCAGCCTCGACGTGCCGCAGACCGTCGTCGATTTCGGCGGGCCGGGAATCTTACGCCAGGATCCGGACTTCATGGCCGCTTATCTGGTCAATCACATTCTCGGCGGCGGATCGTCGGCCTCGCGGCTTTATCAAGAGGTGCGCGAGAAACGCGGCCTCGCCTATACGGTTTCCGATGGCCTTGTCTGGCTCGACCACACCGCGGTGTTGCTCGGCGGTACCGCGACGCGGGCCGACCGGGCCGGCGAGACGATCGATCTCATCCAAAGCGAAATCCAACGTTTTGCCGAGACCGGGCCGACCTTCGAGGAGCTGATGGAGGCGAAGAAATATCTCAACAGCGCCTTTGTCCTTAATCTCGACAGCTCGACCAAAATTGCTGCCTTGCTGGTGCAGTTGCAGCTCGACCGACTCGGCCCCGACTATATCTCGCGGCGCGCTGCCATGATCGATGGCGTGACGCTTGAAGATGCGCGTCGTGTGGCCAAGCGGTTGCTCGACAAGGGCCTCCTGGTCACAGTTGTCGGCAAGCCACAGGGCTTCGTCTCGACCAAGGCGAATTAGCCTTCTCCATCAATCGGGACCGCCGATTGCGATCGGATTCGGCTCGCAATCATTGCGGCGTGATCCCGGCAAGCTTGGCGGCTTCGCGCATGTTTTCGTAATCGGCGCGAATGAATTCGGCGAATCCCTTCGGGGTCATCTGCTCGGCTGAAGCGACTTCCGAACCGAGGCCGATCAGTCGCTCGGCGGCTGGACTGCCTGGGCTCAAGCCTTGTGCGATTGCCGTCTGCAGCTTGTCCACGATCTCCGCCGGCGTTTTCGCTGGAGCGACAACCCCGATATAGCTTTGCGCGGTGAAACCTTTCACGCCGCTTTCGTCGAACGTCGGTATATCCGGCGCAACCTTGGAACGATGGGCCGCGGCTATGGCGACGATGTGAGCTTGCTGGGCCTGATGAAGCGGCAATGCGGTAGAAAACTCCGTCATCGCCCCATCCACTGTGCCGCTCATCAGATCGGGCATCAGTGCACCGCCGCCACGATAGGGGACGTGAGTGATGTTGGCGCCGGTAGCGGCCTTGAGCCGCTCTAGCGTCATGTGGGTGGCGCTGCCAATGCCACTGGTCGCGACCGTCAGCGGCGTGGTCTTGGATTGGGCGATCAGTTCGGTCATGTTTTTTGCTTGGACCTTGCTGCTCATGATGAGGGCGTGCGGCACGTAGCTCGTTAGCGAAACGGCGACAAAATCCTTCAGCGGATCGTAGCCAAGATCGGCATGCACAAATGGGTTAACCGTCAGCGGCCCATTGGACCCGACCAAGAGCGTGTAACCGTCGGGCGTAGCATGGGCGACGAATTCGGCGCCGACTCCGCCGCCGGCTCCGCCCCGGTTCTCGACCACCACCGGCTGGTTGAGCGTCTTGCTGATTAGATCGCCCGTTATGCGCCCGACAATGTCGGCATTACCGCCGGCGGCGAACGGCACGATCAGATGGATCGGCCTTTCAGGATAGGCGGCCAAAGTCCTCCGCACCAACAACGGGAGAACGGATGCCGCTCCGAGCGCGGCGAGGAATATGCGGCGTGGAATGGTCATCACGGTTCTCCCTGTTATTGCGCGTTATTGCTTGCTTCATCTCTAAATCGGCCCACACACTATCAACTATACAATTCTAGTACGGTTTTGGATTTGAAGTTTCTATGAGAGCTTCCGACTGAACTGTAGAAACTTCAAACCCGCCGCGCTAGGAATTGGCAATGATTCCGGTCACCGCCAACATTACCCTTGACGAGGGCGAGATCGCCGAATCCTTCGTTCGGGCCTCGGGACCTGGCGGGCAGAATGTCAACAAAGTTGCCAGTGCGGTGCAGCTTCGCTTCGACGCGCGCCGCTCACCGTCGCTGCCGCCTGAGGTCCGCACGCGGCTGGAGCGCTTAGCGGGCTCGCGACTGACCCGCGACGGCATCATCGTCATTACCGCGCAGCGGCATCGCGCGCAGGCGCGCAATCGACAGGATGCACGCGAGCGCCTGTTGGATCTTATCCGCCGCGCGGCGCGTCCGCCGCTCAAACGGCGGGCAACCAAGCCCACCGCGGCGGCACGCGAGCGCCGCATCGAAGGCAAGAAGCGCCGCGCCGGCATCAAGCGGCTGCGGCGAACGAAACCCTCGTTCGACTGAGCCGATTACCCCGACGCCCTTCACCCATTCAAGGCTTGGTATTGCGCGGTCTCGAGCGCGAACAGGCCGGCGCCCAAGGCGGCGATGCCGAGCGCCATCATGACGATCGCGTAGAGAAACAGCGATTTGCTCGCACCTTCGCGGCCGCGTTGCCGTCGCTGCGCCAAAAACAGCGCGCAACCGATGCCGTATACCAGAACGCCGCAAACGGCGAGGATCGCCCCAGGCAAAAAACGGCTCATCGCTTAATCCCCAATGCAGCATAGGCGGAATAGACAATCCGGGCTACGGTTGGCTTCGACTCGCCAGTGCGGTGGATTTGAAGTTCCTACAGTTCAGTCGGAAGCTCCTATAGGAACTTCAAATCCAAAAAACCGCACTAGAATTATATATTTGCTAGTGTCCCTTTGATTCCGAAGTTCGCATGAGAGCGTGCCGATAAAGCGTACGAACTTCGGAATCAGGACACTAGTCGAAGCCGCCGATTATGACCGTCCGACAACTCAGCGAAGCCGTCGTCAACCGCATTGCCGCGGGGGAGGTCGTCGAGCGGCCGGCGAGCGTCGTCAAGGAACTTGTGGAAAATGCGCTCGATGCTGGCGCACGGCGCATCGAAGTTGTCACCGATGGCGGCGGCCGCCGTCTCATCCGTATCAGCGACGATGGCGAAGGCATGACGCGCGCCGATTTGGCGCTTGCGGTGGATCGGCATGCCACATCGAAACTCGCCGACGACGATCTTGTCTCGATCCGTACGCTCGGCTTCCGCGGCGAAGCCTTGCCATCAATCGGCGCGGCGGCGCGGCTTGCAATCACCACTCGGCACGCCGACGAGCCTCATGCCTGGACGATCGAGGTCGACGCCGGTGTGAAATCCGAGGTAAAGCCCGCGGCGCTTGGCCAAGGCACGCGCGCCGAGGTGCGCGATCTATTCTATGCCACGCCGGCCCGGCTCAAATTCCTCAAAAGCGATCGGACTGAGGCTGAGGCGGTGCGCGAGGTGGTGCGCCGCCTCGCCATGAGCCGACCCGACGTCGCGTTCACGCTGGCCGGCGAGCGGTCGCCGCTGCATTTTCCTGCTGCCTTGCCGGGCACGGCTGGCCGCCTGGCACGGCTCGGCGACGTTCTTGGCGCGGATTTCCGTGCCAATGCGGTCGAGATAGCGGCAGAACGCGAGGAGATCAGGATTGAAGGTTTTGCCGCGCTGCCGACGCTCACGCGGGCCAATTCGCTCGGTCAATACCTTTTCGTCAACGACCGGCCGGTTCGCGACAAGCTTTTGATTGGGTCTGTGCGCGCGGCCTATGCCGATTATCTGCCGCGCGACCGTCATCCACTGGTTGCGTTATTCGTGTCGCTGCCGGCGCGCGAGGTCGATGTCAATGTGCATCCGGCCAAAGCCGAGGTGCGCTTTCGCAATGCCGGATTGGTCCGCGCGCTGATCGTGCATGCGCTCAAGACCGCATTGTCGCGTGAGGCCGCGCGCGCGGCGACAACCGGTGGTGCGGCGACCATTGCGGCGTTCCGAACCTCGCCTCGGGCCTTACATACCAGTGCGGGCTGGCAGCGCTCGGCCGTCCGGATGCGCGAGATCGGCGGATCCTTTGCGCCGCTGCGCGGCTTCGCCGAACCGGCGCAATCGGCATTTGAGGTGGGCGTCCCCACAGCGGACTTGCGTGCGGACTTGGGTGCGGGGTTCGACAGTCACGCTCCCGATCGTTCATCGCGGCAAGAAACCGGCGGCGGTGAGGGTCTCGATCATCCACTCGGCGCCGCGCGCGCGCAGGTTCATGACACTTATATCGTGGCGCAGACCCGTGATGGACTTGTCGTTGTCGACCAGCACGCCGCCCACGAGCGTATCGTCTACGAGCGCCTGAAAGAGGCGATCGCCAAGAATGGCGTGCCCAGACAAATCCTCCTCATTCCGGAAATCGTCGAACTCGATGAGAGCGATGTCGAGCGGCTTGTCGCCCGCGCCGATGAGCTCTCGCGCTATGGCCTGGTCATCGAGACTTTTGGCCCGGGCGCTGTTGCTTTGCGCGAGACCCCGGCGCTGCTCGGCGAAATCGACGGCGCCGGCCTGATCCGCGATCTCGCCGAGCACA
>NZ_FYEN01000009.1:0-10476 GCF_900188135.1 Rhodoplanes sp. JGI PP 4-B12
CTTGCGGCGATCGTCCTCGGCACGGAGCCTGCGAATGAGTTGCGACTGCTCCATGCTGCGCAGCGCGACCGCCGTGGTCGGCTCCATCATGCCGACCCGCGCCGATAATTCGCGCTGCGAAAGTCCATCGGCGGTCCACAACACACGGAGAAAGTACCATTGGCCGCGGGTGACGCCATAAGTTGCGATGCGGCGTTCCAACAGCCGCTGAAAGGCGCGATGCGCGTCGCGGACCAGATAGCCCGACGACAGCCGCGGCGGAAATGCGACCGCGCGCTGATTCTGTTTGGCTTTCGGTGAACGTCGCGGCGGCATTGGCGTTGACAGGTCCAGGGTCAAAACCCATTAATTCCAACCCAAAGGGACGCGGGCCTTTTGGTCGCTGGCGTCGTTACTCGTCGCTCATGATCGGCTAGATCACGTCGCTCCTCGCGCCTAGCCAGCGGCCAAAATGCCCAGCGTCGCGGCCACGGAATTAATGGGCTTTGACCCTAGGGCCTCGTGCCGATAATACTTAGCAATCTATGCAATAGGGAAGTGACCGATGCAACAAGTGGCGCGCGGCAAAGAGGAGCGCAGCGGGGCCAATTTAGCCGCGATGCCGAACCAAGCCTTCGATCTGCGCAGCACGCTGGAATGGCTGCGCGCGTCGGGCGAACTGATCGAGACCGACAAGGAAGTCGATCCGGATCTTCAGGTCACCGGCCTGCAGAAGCACATGGACGGCGGCTGTCCGGTCCTGTTCAACAACGTCAAAGACAAGCCAAACCATCGCGTCATTACCAATTTGTTCGGCGACATGGCGATCATCAATCGCATGTTCGGTTGGACGGACGATGCCGAGCGCGTGCGCAAGCTGGCGCATGCGTTGTCGCACCCGATCGAGCCGGTTGAAATCGCGCAGAGCGAAGCGCCTTGCCAGGAGCACGTGATCGAGAATCCACGCGACGTCAATGAATGGATGGTGCCGATCCGCCACACCACCTACGAGCCCGAACTCACCGTCGGCTCCGGCATCCGCTGCGTCACCGGTTCGCAATTCGATGGCGGGTCCGATCTTGGCTACAACCGCATGAATTTCCGCTGGGGCAATGTCGGCACGTTCCAGATCTCGCCCGGCTCGCACATGTGGCAGGTCGTCAACAAATACTACAAAGCAGATCAGCCGGTGCCGGTCACCGTTTGCTTCGGCGTTCCGCCGGCCTGCACGCTGTTGGCTGGCGCGGGATTCGATTATGCGATCCTGCCGATGGGCTGCGACGAGATCGGGATCGCGTCGGCGGTGCAGGGTGCGCCGATTCGTCTGGTCAAGGCGCGCACCGTCGATGCGATGGCGCTGGCCGATTGCGAAATCGTGCTCGAAGGCTACGTCAATCCGCGCGACCGCCGCTTCGAAACCAAAGAGGCCGAAGATGCCGGCGTGCAGGGCCGCTACCATTTCCATCCCGAGTGGGCCGGCTATATGGGCAAGTCCTATAAGGCGCCAACTTTCCATGTCACCGCTATCACCATGCGCAAGCCCGCGACGAAGCCGATCATCTTCGCGCTTGGCGTGCACATGCTCGACGATCACAACATCGACACGACCGTGCGCGAGGCCGCGATCTACGAGCTGTGCAACCGTCTGCAGCCGGGCATCGTGCAGAACGTGGTGATCCCGTACTGTATGACCGATTGGGGCGGCTGCATTATTCAGGTGAAAAAGCGCCATCAGATCGACGAGGGCTGGCAGCGCAATTTCATGGCCGCGGCTTTGTCGTGCTCGCAAGGTATGCGTCTGGCCATCGCAGTCAGCGAGGATGTCGATCCCTATTCGATGGACGACATCATGTGGTGCCTGACCACGCGGGTGAATCCGCGCACCGATATTCTCAATCCGATTCCGGGCGGCCGCGGCCAGACCTTCATGCCGGCCGAACGCATGACCGCAGGCGATCGGCAGTGGACCGCCTCCAACACGCAGTTCGAAGGCGGCATGGGTATCGATGCCACCGTGCCGTTCGGCTATGAGAGCGATTTTCTCCGCCCGGTCTATCCGATCGACAAGGTGCGGCCGGAGGATTTTTTCACAAAAGAGGATATCGCCAACGCCAAGAAGCGCATGCAGGGCTGGGTGCATTCACTGGCGCGAACCGGACGGTAGCTCTTTCCCTCTCCCCTTGCGGGAAAGGGTGGCGAAGGCGAGCATGAGCGAGACTGAGCCGGGTGAGGGGTGATCCTCAACACCGCTACCGCTCACCCGCCCTCGCTCGGCTTTGCCTCCGCTCGGGCACCCTCTCCCACAAGGGGAGAGGGATTGTTGGCACGTTCCGCCAGCGCTTTGCGGTCAAGCTTGCCGCGCTCGGTTTTCGGCAACGCGCTCGCCAGTACGATCTGCTTCGGCGCCTTGAACGCCGGCAGAATAGCCGCGCAGTGCCGTAACAGCGCGTCGGTATCAAGCGTGGCGCCAGGCCGGCCGACCACATAGCTCACGACTTCCTCGCCATAGATCGCGTCAGGGACGCCGATGGTGGCGGCTTCGATCACTTCGGCACATTGCATCAAACAGGCGTCGATCTCGACCGGCGAAATCTTGGCGCCGCCGCGGATGATCAATTCCTTTTCCCGACCGCTCAGGGTGAGAAAGCCGTCGCTGTCGAGGCAGCCGATATCGCCGGTGCGGATACGGCCGCGGGCATGGGTTCTGACCTCGCCATCTTCGGCGAGATAACGGAACGGATGATCCGGCCAGCCGCCGACTTCGACGTGCCCGATCTCGCCGGCCGACAGACGGCGGCCGTCGCCGTCGACAATGGCAACGTCGTGGTAGGCGAATGGCCGGCCGACCGTGCCGAGCCGGCGCTGCTCGCCGGAAATCGCCGCGATCCAGTTGACCTCACTGGCGCCGTAGCCTTGCGCGATGCGGATGACGAATTTCTGCTCGAAGCGCTTCCATTCATCGAGCAGCAAGGGCGCCGAGCTCGAGGTGATGAATCGCAGCTTAGGCAGATCGTCGCGTTTGGGATGAGTTTCGCTGTTGAGCAGAATGTTCAGCGTGGTGGGATTGCCGGTGGCGATCGTTACGGCGTGATCGCGCAAATGGGTAAAGAAGCGGCTCGCCGAGAATTTTTCAGCGAGCACCAAAGTAGCGCCGCGATTGACCGGCGCGAGCGCGCCCAGAAGCTGGGCCGACGCCCAGCTGAACGGCCGGAAATCGTAGAGGCGATCGTCGGCGCCGATGCCGAAACCCTCAGCCACCGGGTCGATATTGGAGAGATATTCGCGAAAATTCAGAACCACGCCTTTAGGCTTGGCGCTGGTCCCGGAGGTGAAGAGGATCACGGCGTCATCCTCCGGCCGGCCTGGCCGAGCCGGTTCGTCCGGCGCGCAGCGCGCAAGTTCCCCGAACAGTGTCTCCGCGCCTCGCTGATCGCAGTGTCCAATGGCAAGCCGCGGCGCGGCGGCGCTGGCCAAGGCATCGTCGAGCCGCAAGCTGTCTTGATGAAGAATGAGCTTCGGTTTGAGGCGATCGAGAATGCCGGGAAGCTGATTACGGTTCATTTCGACATGAATCGTGCAGACGGTCGCGCCTGCCGCCAAGACGCCGAAATAGCAGAGCAGTTGCTCGATGGAATTGTCGGCAAGAAGCGCAACCCGGTCGTTCGACCCGATGCCGCGCCGCGCTAGGAACGCGGCGAAGCGGCCGCAGCTTTCGCGCAAGCCTGCGTAATCGATGAGGCGCCCGTCATTGGCGGAGATGACCCATGGCTTTTGCGGCGCGCGGGCCGTTGCCCGCACGATCCAGTTTTGCAAAAGCTTTGAGCCAGACTCTGCCTGCATGATAGAATGCCAGCGGATAATTCCTTAGCATTATAAGCATTTCGTCGCGAGGAACAAAGCCGTGAACGGTAACGCAAATGCGCAATGGCCCGATCTACCGTTCGCGGCTTGGCATGAAAGCTGCGACACGCTGCTCCTTTGGATGCAGATCGTCGGTAAAGTGCGTATCGCTTGCACGCCGCTGATCAATCATTGGTGGAATTCGACGCTGGATGTCACCTCGCGCGGGCTTATCGCTCCGGCAATGCCCTATCGTGGACGCAGCTTCGACGTGGTCTTTGACTTCACACGGCACCTGCTTTCCATTGAGGCGAGCGACGGCCGCGCCGAGACGCTGGCGCTGGAGCCGATGTCGGTGGCCGATTTCTATGCCGCATTCATGCGGGCTTTGCACCGGCTCGATATCGACGTGCACATCTGGACCACGCCGAGCGAAATCGACGGCGCGATTGCGTTCGAGCAAGACCGAACGCACGCCCAATATGATCGCGTTTACGTGCAAAGGTTCTGGCAGGCCTTGGTGCAGGCCAAGCGCGTCTTCACCGAGTTTCGCGCCCGCTTCATCGGCAAGGCCAGTCCGGTGCACTTTTTCTGGGGCGGTCTCGATCTTGCCGTTACCCGGTTCTCTGGCCGCACCGCGCCGCCGCTCAAAGGCGCCACGCCAAATGTCGCTGCCTGGGTCATGACGGAAGCTTATTCGCACGAAGTTTCGAGCTGCGGCTTCTGGCCCGGCAATGGCGGCTACGGCCGCGCCGCGTTCTACGTCTATGCCTATCCGGAGCCCGCCGGCTATGGCGACACCCGGCTGAAAACCGGCGAAGCCTTCTACGACAAAAATCTCGGGCAGTTCATTCTGCCCTACGACGCCGTGCGCCAAGCCAGCAATCCCGACGCCTTGCTGCTCGGCTTTCTGCAGGAGACATATGAAGCAGCGGCCGATCTCGCGAAATGGGATCGCCAGGCGCTGGAGCGCGCGCCATCAAGGAACCAAGCCAGCCGCTAAGCGCCGCCGAGCTCGCGGCGCATCAGCGCGGCGCCATCGGCCATGGCCTTCATCTTGGCAAAGGCCACGGCGCGCGGCAGGTATTTCATACCGCAGTCCGGCGCCACGACCAGGCGATCGGCTTTAACGTAATGCAGCGCAGCGCGGATGCGGTCAGCGACCAGTTGCGGCGTCTCGGCCGTCATGTCGGCAAGATCGATCACGCCGAGCACGATGGTCTTGGACGGCAATAGCGCCAGAATTTTCAAGTCCAGCTTGGGCTGCGCCGCTTCGATCGAAATCTGCTGCGCTTTGCACTGCTCCAATTCGGGCAGAAAGGAATAGCCCGACGGCTTGTCGCGCACCACGGCGGCATAGCCAAAGCATAAATGCACTGCGATCGTGCCGCGCACGCCGGCAAGCGCGCGATCGAGCGCCTTCACGCCGTAGCGGCGCGCTTTATCCGGATGCTGCTGCATCCAAGGTTCATCGATCTGCACCACGTCGGCGCCGGCGGCAAAGAGATCCTTGATCTCGGCGTTGACGGCGTCGGCATACGCCATCGCTACTGCTTCCTCATCGCCGTAATAGTCATCTTGCGCCTGGCGGCCCATCGTGAACGGGCCGGGCACGGTTGCTTTGATTTTCCGATCGGTGTTGGCGCGCAACACTTTGAGGTCGCGCAATTCGACTGGCTGTCTGCGGCGGATCGACCCGACGATGCGCGGCACCGGGATCGGCCGGCCATTCCTGTTGATCACGATGCCCGGTTTTTCGATGTCGATGCCGTCAAGCGCGGTAGCGAAGCGATTGGAATAGCTTTCGCGCCGCTGCTCGCCGTCGCTGATGATATCGAGGCCGGCGCGCTCCTGATCGCGGATGGCGAGGATCGTCGCGTCATCCTGCGCCGCTTCGAGCTTGTCAGGCGCGACCAGCCACAGATCGTCCACCCGCACGCGCGGCACTTGCTTTGACAGTTTTTCGCGGTCGATCAGCCAATCCGGCTGCGGATAAGAGCCGACGAGCGAGGTAGGGAACAGCATTGGACCGCGCTCATTTCATCTCCTCCCCCGCGAAAGGAGGGAGGAGGATCGATCGAAGGGGGTGGGTCAACAGGCTTAGCCCAACGCCTTCTCGTAAGGATAGATGATGTTGCCGGTTTTCACGTCGGCCGGCGTGAGCACCGTCTGATAGCTCATGCCCCGCCACGTCTCGAGATTCGCGCCGTCAGTCAGATCGTGGTACTGCACCTGCAGCATCCCCGATTTGGTCCATTCGCCGTTTTTCCCGAACTTGACGTCGGCCACCATGATCGTCGTGAAAGCGTGGCTGCGCATGTAGTCGGCGATCTTGTCGTCATTGATGCTCTTGGCGCCCTCAACTGCCTGTTGCAGCACCTGCAAATAGGCGTAACCCCAGCCGCCGAGATAATAGCCAAGCGGGTCGACGCCCTCACCGGCGGCGCGCGCCTGATATTTCTTGAAGAAGTCGGCCGCCGGCGCCATTAATTTCGTCGACGGCACCCAGGTTTCGTAATTGACGATGCCGTTGAGCTTGGATTTGAGTTTGTCCTTGAAAGCGGTGGCCTGCAATCCGACCATCGCGCCGCCCATCATCTTCGGTTTCAAGCCGAGCTCGTTGGCGGACTGGATCAATCCGACCGAGCTCAACGGATAGGAGCAGAAGACGACTAGATCCGGATTCGTTGCCTGAATCGCCCGGACGATCGGCGAGAAGTCCGTGGTGTTCGGTGGATAGGTCTTGTCGTAGACGCTCTTAAATCCGTAGGTCTTGACGTTGTTGCGGGCTCCCTCGGCAGCGTTGCGCGAGAACTCGGCATCCTCGGCCGCAATCGCCACGGTCTGCGGTTTCGGATTCTGCGCCGTTGCGACCTGGAAGAAGCCCTCGGTGAACGACTCTTTCGGCGTCGGACCGGACGGCAGCATCGAGAAATATTTCGGGTAATGAAATTCGCCGTTGGCATCGAGTGCGAACAGACCGATGAAGGTCTTGCCCTTCTGCATGACGACTGGAATCGCCGGCGCCACCATATTGGTGGCGTAGGGACCGACGACGAGATCGCATTTATCGACGTCAAGCAGCTTAGTGTAGATGCCCGGCACGGTTTGCGGGTTGGACTGATCGTCGTAATTGACGAGTTGAACCTGACGGCCGATCAAGCCGCCTTTGCTGTTGATCTCGTCTTGCCAGATTTTGGCGCCGAGTAGCGCCTGTTTGCCGTTGGCCGCGAGCGGGCCGGTCAGGGCCATGCTGAAGCCGATCTTGATTGGGCCACTGGCGTCTTGCGCGAAAGCCGCCGATCCCAAGGCAGGCGAAACGGCGGGCGAAAGCAGGGCGGCGCCGATGCCGGCATTGAGGTCGCGCCGGGTTATGCGATGGGTCATGTTTTCCTCCACAAAAGCACTATTCTCTATTCATCATACCTGACCGGCCGCCCAACAGGGGGCATGACCCGGTAGCGTCGGGCCTTAGCATGCCCTGCTTTGACAGGCGTGAAAAGAGAGCGGCCGATAACGCGGCAATCTGCCCGCAGCGCCTTCACTGCCGCTCATTGGGATTGATGATTTATACTGAAGCATTATCGCGTTAAACTTGTCGCCTCGGCGTGCGTTGCTGGGACAGCAGATGCGTCTTGAGGAAACGTCCTCTTGAGGAAAGTTCTTGAGGAAATATGGAGCTGAAGGCCGATGATTGCCCTGGCGGTTAACGGCAAAACCCACAGCGTCGACGTGGAGGACGACACCCCCTTGCTGTGGGTGTTGCGCGATACGATCGGGCTTACCGGGACCAAATATGGCTGCGGCATTGCGCAGTGCGGCGCTTGCACCGTGCTGATCGACGGCAAGCCCACGCGCTCCTGCCAAGTCCCGATTGCTACGCTTGGCAGCCGGGCCGTCACCACCATCGAAGCTCTTGCACAAAACGGCAAGCTGCATCCGGTGCAGCAAGCCTGGATCGATCTCGACGTGCCGCAATGCGGCTATTGCCAAAGCGGGATGATGATGGCGGCGGTGGCGCTGCTGCGGCAAAAGCCGAAGCCGACGGATGCCGATATCGACGCCGCGATCACC
Organism: Rhodoplanes sp. JGI PP 4-B12; assembly: GCF_900188135.1. Taxonomy (NCBI): domain Bacteria; kingdom Pseudomonadati; phylum Pseudomonadota; class Alphaproteobacteria; order Hyphomicrobiales; family Nitrobacteraceae; genus Rhodoplanes; species Rhodoplanes sp. JGI PP 4-B12. The sequence goes on from NZ_FYEN01000009.1 coordinate 7,894, forward strand.
AATATCTGCCGTTGCGGAACTTATCAGCGGGTGCGGGCGGCGATCCATGCCGCGGCGAAGGCGGCCTAGCCGCAGCGCCGATGAACGAGGTTACCGCAAAATCGCAACCGGCAGCGAGCTATGCCAAGAAAGCCTGGCAGTCGGACGTTATTGTCGATCTGATCAAGCATTACGGTTTTCCCTATATTGCGCTTAATCCGGGCGCTAGTTACCGCGGGCTGCACGACTCGCTGGTCAATTACGGCGGCAATGATCCGCCGCTTCTGCTCTGTCAGCACGAGAAGATCGCGGTACAGATCGCGCACGGCTACGCCAAGGCGACCGGCCAGCCGATGGTGGCGATTGTGCACGATGTCGTCGGCATGCTGCATGCGACGATGGGAATTTACTATGCCTATCTCGACCGCTGCCCGGTCTTCGTTATCGGCGCGACCGGACCAATGGACGAAAGCCGTCGTCGGCCATTCATCGATTGGATCCACACGGCGAATGTCAACGGCGAACAGCTTCGCCATTACGTTAAATGGGATTATCAGCCGGCGAGCATTGAAGGCGTGCCGGATTCCTTTGCGCGCGCCTATGCGGCGATGATGACCGAGCCGCAAGGGCCAATCTATATGTGTTACGACGCCTGGCTTCAGGAGCGGCCGCTCGAGCGCGACGTAGCGCTGCCGAAGCCGTCGCACAGCAAAGTTTCGGTGCCGATGGCCGCGGATTCCATGGCGCTCGACCAAGTAGCCGAGCGCCTGCTGGCCGCGAAATATCCGGTTCTGTTGGCCGAATATGTCGCGCGCAGCCCGAGCGGTTTCGATAATCTCGTCGCGCTCGCCGATACCGTCGGCACCGCGGTGTTCGACGTCCACGCTCGGCTCAACTTTCCCAACCGCCATCCGCTCAATCTGAGCTGCCACAAGGAAATCTTCCGCGACGCCGATCTCATCGTCGCGCTCGACACCCGCGACTGGGAAAAATCGACTCACTATATCGACCGCACCGAACGCCGCGTCTTGCCGTACTATCCGTCCGATTGCGAGATGATCGAGATCGGGTTCGGCGAAATCAATTTGAGCAAATGGTCGATGGATTATACGCGCATGCCGGCGTGCAGCCTGCGCGTGCTCGGCGATACGCTCACCGCGATCCCCAAGCTCACGCAGCTATGTCACGAGCGACTTACGCGAGACCGGCGGCTGGCCGCGCGCGTGGCGGAGCGCGCCAAAGCGGTTGCGGCAAAGCACGACGCATTGTTCGCAGCCTGGAGCGAGCAAGCAAAACAGGATTGGGATGGCGTGCCGATCACGCTGCCGCGGCTCGCCAGCGAGCTGTGGAGCGTTATCAAGGACGAAGATTGGGTGCTGACCGCAAACACGCTGCAGGATTGGGCCTATAAGCTGTGGGATTTCGACAAGCCGTATCGTCACCCTGGCCAGGCGCTCGGTACCGGCACTCAGATCGGCCTATCGCTCGGCGTCGCATTGGCGCATCGCGGCAACGGACGGCTCGTCGTCGACATCCAGCCCGATGGCGATCTGTTGTTCGATGCCGGCGCGCTGTGGACTGCGGCCAAGAACAAGATTCCGCTGCTCGTCGTGATGTACAACAATCGCGCCTATTACAACGATTGGGAGCATCAGCTTCATATCGCGCAGCAGCGCGGGACGCCGGTAGAGCGTGCCTATATCGCGCAGGACATCGCCGGTCCAAATGCCGATTTCGCCGGCATGGCGCGAAGCATGGGCTGGTACGCGGAAGGGCCCATCGAAAAGCCCGCCGATATTGCGCCGGCGCTGCGCCGCGCCATCGCGCAAGTGAAAGCCGGCACGCCGGCGCTGGTCGACACGGTGCTTCGGCCGCGCTGACGGATTACCCGTGACCCAAATTAGCGCGGCTATCTGTATTGGGAGCCTGTCGGCATGGCCTCGGCTGTGCGCGAGGTTCCATAGTTTCTGTTTGCATAATTGGTCAGGTCGGCAATCGTCAGTTGCCGTTCCGTGAACAAGTTTCCCGAATCCACCGTATTGGTCAGGCTGTCGAGAAAAGCAGTGGCATCCGCTAGCTGATGTTGTTTTGCCGGCTGCGGTTTGACGGCCGCAAGTTTTGTTGGGCTAGACGCGTTCGCCGATTTAGGCGGGCCTTGGATTTGGGCTTGCGCTGTCATCAAAGCATTCGCCGGTTTGGGCGCGCTGGGAATTCGCGCTTGCGCTGTCACCAGAACAGGTTCGGCGGAAACCCTGCTGATCTCGCTTTTCACCAAATTGCGGAATTCCAAATTGAACTGGGCTCCCGGATGCGAGTCATTGTTGGCGATGTATTCGATGTTCGGACCTATTAATTTCTTCGATCCCATCCCGCCAAAGGTCATCCATGTATTTGGATTATAGATTTCGATCATCCTGCCAACGCGTCCGGTAACATTCGGATTCCAACTCAGCATCGATGGTTGAAGCGCGATAATGACATCGATGTATTTGGACTTGTTCGCGACAAACACCGAACTATTCGCGCCTAAGCTATAGCCGACGACGACGGTTCGCGTTCCTGCGGGAAGACGATCGATGTCCTCGACCAAGGATGGCCACGCTT